>JBFWZG010000012.1:0-18591 GCA_050185515.1 Reyranellaceae bacterium | reverse complement strand
GGCATGGTGTTCCTGCCGCGCACCGATCTGGCCGCGCAGGAGCGCTGCCGCGCCATCGTCGAGACCGAGATCCTGAATTTCGGCCACACCATCTACGGCTGGCGACAGGTGCCGGTCGACATCTCGGTGATCGGCGAGAAGGCCAATGCCTCGCGCCCGGAAATCGAGCAGGTGCTGATCGCCAACAACCTCGGGGTTGGCAACAGCGAGTTCGAGCGCCAGCTCTATATCATCCGCCGGCGCATCGAGCGCGCGGTGTTGGCGGCGACCATCGTCGATTTCTACATCTGCTCGCTGTCGTGCCGATCGGTGATCTACAAGGGCATGTTCCTGGCCGAGCATCTGGCGGCGTTCTATCCCGACCTGCTCGACGAGCGTTTCGTCTCGCGCTTCGCCATTTTCCACCAGCGCTATTCGACCAACACGTTCCCCACCTGGCGCCTGGCGCAGCCCTTCCGCATTCTCGCCCATAACGGCGAGATCAACACGGTGCTGGGCAACATCAACTGGATGAAGAGCCACGAAACGCGGCTGGCGCACGAGGCGTTCGGCAACGACATCGAGGATCTGAAGCCGGTGATCCAGGCCGGCGGCTCCGACTCGGCGGCGCTCGACAACGTCTTCGAGCTGCTGACGCGCGGCGGGCGGCCGCTGCCGATGGTCAAGGCGATGATGATTCCGGAAGCCTCCACCGACAATCCGGTGGTCACGCCCGAACACAAGGCGATGTATTCGTACCTGAACGCCGTGATGGAGCCGTGGGACGGGCCGGCGGCCATCGCCGCCTATGCCGGCCGCTGGGTCGTTGCCGGTCTTGACCGCAACGGGCTGCGGCCGATGCGCTACACCCTGACGTCGGACGGGCTGCTGATCTGCGGTTCGGAAACCGGCATGGTGCCGGTCGAAGAGACCCGCGTGACCGAAAAGGGCCGGCTTGGACCGGGCCAGATGATCGGCGTCGACATCGAGGACGGCAAGCTCTACCACGACCGCGAACTGAAGGACGCGCTGGCCAAGGCGCGCCCCTTCGGCGACTGGACGGCGCGCACCGTGGCGCTGGACAGCCTGATCCGCAAGGCGAAGCCGGAACAGCGCGACAACGACCGGCAGGCTCTGCGCACCCACCAGACCGCCGTCGGCTGGACCATCGAGGATCTGGAGCTGATCCTCCATCCCATGGTCGAGGACGGCAAGGAAGCCGTGGGCTCGATGGGCGACGACACGCCGGTGGCGGTGCTGTCGCAGCACTATCGCGGTCTGCACCACTACTTCCGGCAGAATTTCAGCCAGGTCACCAATCCGCCGATCGACTCCCTGCGCGAGCGCGGCGTGATGTCATTGCGCACGCGGCTCGGCAATCTCGGCAACATCCTCGACGAATCGCCCGAGCAGTGCGAGCTGCTGCAACTGGAGTCGCCGATCCTGTCGACGGCAGAGTTTCGCGCCATGCGCGAATACATGGGCGACACCGCCGTCGAGATCGACTGCACCTTCGACGTGCGCGGCGGCGAGCATGCGCTGCGCGACGCGCTGACGCGCATCCGCAACGAGGCCGAGGACGGCGTGCGCGGCGGGTGCCTGCACGTCGTGCTCGACGACGGCCGCCTCGGGCCCGACCGTGCGCCGATTCCGATGATCCTGGCCGCCGGCGCGGTGCATTCCTACCTGGTGCGCCAGTCGCTGCGCACCTTCACGTCGCTGAACGTGCGCAGCGCGGAGTGCCTCGACGTGCATTTCGCGGCCGTGCTGATCGGCGTCGGCGCCACCACCGTCAACGCCTATCTGGCGGAAGCCGCCATCGTCGACCGTTGGTCGCGCGGGCTGCTCGGCAAGATGGCGGTCGAGGACTGCGTCAAGAACTACAAGAAGGCGCTGGACGACGGGCTGCTGAAGATCATGTCCAAGATGGGCATCTCGATCATCAGCTCCTATCGCGGCGGCTACAATTTCGAGGCGCTGGGCCTGTCCCGCGCGCTGGTCGCGGAATACTTCCCCGGGATGCCCTCGCGCATCTCCGGCATCGGCCTGACCGGTATCCAGCAGAAGGTGCTGGAGCTGCACAGCCGGGCGTTCGACGAGGACGTGGTGACCCTGCCGGTCGGCGGCTTCTATCGCTATCGGCGCGGCAGCGAGGCGCATGCCTTCGAAGGCACCCTGATCCATACGCTGCAGCAGGCGGTGGCGACGGAGTCGTACAGCACCTTCAAGAAGTACTCCGAAGGGGTGCGCAGCCTGCCGCCGGTGGCGCTGCGCGACCTGCTCGACTTCAAGCCGACCGGCCGGTCGGTGCCGATCGACGAGGTCGAATCGATCACCGAGATCCGCAAGCGGCTGGTGGCGCCGGGCATCTCGCTGGGCGCGCTCTCGCCCGAGGCGCACGAGACGCTGTCGATCGCCATGAACCGCATCGGCGCGCGCTCCGATTCGGGCGAAGGCGGCGAGGATCCGGCGCGCTACCGGCCGCGGCCCAATGGCGACAACGCCAGTTCGGCGATCAAGCAGGTGGCGTCGGGCCGGTTCGGCGTCACCGCCGAGTACCTGAACAACGCCCGCGAGCTCGAGATCAAGATGGCGCAGGGCGCCAAGCCCGGCGAGGGCGGCCAGTTGCCCGGCATCAAGGTGTCGCCGCTGATCGCGCGGCTGCGCCACGCCACGCCCGGCGTGACCCTGATCTCGCCGCCGCCGCATCACGACATCTATTCGATCGAGGATCTGGCGCAGCTCATCTACGACCTGAAGCAGATCAACGCCGACGCCAAGGTCTGCGTCAAGCTGGTGGCCCGCGCCGGCATCGGCACCATCGCGGCGGGCGTCGCCAAGGCCAAGGCCGACGTGATCCTGGTGTCGGGCCACAGCGGCGGCACCGGCGCCAGCCCGCAATCGAGCATCAAGTATGCCGGCATCCCGTGGGAAATGGGGCTGGCCGAGGCGCACCAGGTGCTGACCCTGAACCGGCTGCGCGACAAGGTGGTGCTGCGCACCGATGGCGGCCTCAAGACCGGCCGCGACATCGTCATGGCGGCGATGCTGGGCGCCGAGGAGTTCGGCATCGGCACCACCTCGCTGGTGGCGATGGGCTGCATCATGGTGCGCCAGTGCCATTCCAACACCTGTCCGGTGGGCGTCTGCAGCCAGTTGCCGGAGCTGCGCGCCAAATTCGACGGCACGCCGGAGAAGGTGGTCAACCTCTTCAGCTTCATCGCCGAGGAAGTGCGCGAGATTCTGGCCCAGCTCGGCTTCAAGTCGCTGCGCGACGTGATCGGCCGCTCCGATCTGCTGGCCCAGGTCAGCCGCGGCTCGGCGTATCTCGACGATCTCGACATGAACCCGATTCTGGCGCGGGCCGATGCCGGCATGTCGGCGCGCTACAGCACGGTGGTCGGCCGCAACGAGGTGCCCGACACGCTCGATGCGCAGATGATCAAGGACGCCGAGCCGCTGTTCCGCGACGGCGAGAAGATGCAGCTGCAGTACAACGTGCGCAACACGCACCGCGCCGTCGGTACGCGCCTGTCGTCGATGATCACCCGCAAGTACGGCATGACCGGTCTGCCGGCCGACCATCTGACGGTTCGCCTGCGCGGTTCGGCCGGCCAGTCGCTCGGCGCCTTCGCCGTGCAGGGCCTCAAGCTCGAGGTGTTCGGCGACGCCAACGACTACGTCGGCAAGGGCCTGTCGGGCGGAACGATCGTGGTGCGGCCCCTGGTGTCGAGCAATCTCGTCACCAATCTCAACACCATCATCGGCAATACGGTGCTGTACGGCGCAACGGCCGGCAAGCTGTTCGCGGCCGGTCAGGCGGGCGAACGCTTCGCCGTGCGCAACTCGGGCGCGACGGTAGTGATCGAGGGCTGCGGCTCGAACGGCTGCGAGTACATGACGGGCGGCTCCGCAGTGATCCTTGGGCCGGTCGGCACCAATTTCGCGGCCGGCATGACCGGCGGCATGGCCTTCGTCTACGACGCCGAGGGGGTTTTCGAACGCCACGTCAATCCCGACTCGGTGACGTGGCAGCGCCTCGCCACGCCCTACTGGGAGAGCCTGTGCCACGACCTGATCGCCCAGCACGTGGCGGCCACCGGCTCGCTGCACGCGGCCACCATCCTCAACGACTGGGCGCGCGAGAAGGGTCGCTTCTGGCAGGTGGTGCCGAAGGAGATGGTGTCGCGGTTGGAAAACCCGCTGACCCTCGACACGCCCGAGAAGAGGGCCTGATCGCCGGGGTTTTGCACCGGAGGCGGACAACGGATACAAAAAAAGCGGCCGGGGCCATAGCCCCGGCCGCAACCGTTTCGAGGAGGTTCGCATGCAGCGCCTGTCGGTGACGCGCGACAAGTCGGTGGCCGTCGTCAGATTCGACCATCCCCCCGCCGGCTACATGGATGCGCCGATGGTCGACGCTCTCGACGCGACAACCAGCGAACTGCTCGCCGATGAAGCGGTTCGCGTCCTCGTCTTCACAGGCGCGCTCGACGGCGTCTTCATCCAGCACTACGACGTCGGCGAACTGAACGCGCTGGCCAGGGGGCTGCGCAAGCGCGGCCTGAAATTCTCCGAGAAACGGCTGGCGCCCGAGCGCACGCTCGATCACGTGTTCGACCGGCTGGCCGCCTCGCCCAAGCCGTCGATCGCGGCCATCAACGGCAACGCCATGGGCGGCGGATTCGAATTCTGCCTGGCCTGCGATCTGCGGCTGGCGCAGAAAGGCCCCTATTCCATCGGCCTGCCGGAGATCAATATCGGCATCCTGCCCGGCGGCGGCGGCACCCAGCGACTGACGCGGCTGGTCGGCGCGGCGCGGGCGCTGGAATTGGTGTTGCGCGGACGCACCGTCGATCCCGACGAGGCGGCGCGGCTTGGGCTGGTGCATGAGACGGTCGACAGCCCGGTGATCGATCGCGCGATGGCGATCGCCCACGAGCTGGCCGGCAAGTCGCCACTGGCGCTGGGGCACGTCAAGCGGCTGATCCGCCAGGCGGGCGAGAATTCGCTCAAGGACGATCTGGCGCTGGAGCGGACGCTGTTTCTCGATCTTCTGGTCAGTGACGAAGCCGAACCGCTGCTGCAGGAATTCGTCGACGGCACGCGCGATATCCGCACGCGTTGAACGGCGGAATCAACGACGCTTAAGATCGCTGCGTTCGATCTGCGCGCGGGCCTGATCGGCCAGCGGCGAGCCTTCGGGCACCAGCCGCAGCACCTTGACGAAATCCTCGTGCGCCTGCCCGGCATTGCCCGCCGCCTTGCGCTGCAGGCCGCGTTCCAGATAGGCCTCGGGATAGTTCGCATTGAGCTTGATGGCCTGCTCGATGTCTGCGGCGGCAGCGGCTACCTGGCCCAGCAGACGCAAGGTGGTGGCGCGCAGGGTCAGCGCATCGTGCCGCCGCGGTGAAATGCGCAGCGCCGCGTCGAGATCGCGCCGGGCATCCGCCAGCCGGTCGATGCCGGCATAGGTCACGGCGCGGTCGATGAGAAACTCGACCGAATTGGGCTGCAACGCCAGCGCATTGCCCTGCGCGACCAGCGCCCGGTCGGGATAGCTGGCCAGCAGCCATGACTGCCCTGCCTGTGCGTAGAGTTCGGCCCGCAGCCGGTTGCGGTCGCCCGGCTGGGCGTCGGCCAGGCGCTCGAGGCGGTTGGCCGCTTCGACGTATTGTCCCATGCCGAACAGCGCAATGGCGGCGCAATGCTCGGCCGCCTCGGCGCCGCCCCGGTCGTACCAGGTGTTGGCGCTGGCATAGGCCTCGCGCGGGCGGGTCTTTGCCAGGTTCATGCAGGCGGTGTACTGCTGTTCGTGATTGATGCCCGAGCTGTTGCGCGGCGCGGCCGCCACCGGCGACGCCAAGGCAAGCGCGCCGACGAGCGCGAGCAGAAACCGATAGGCTGTAGCCATGAAGCAGATTTGGCCGATGCGCCGGCATCTTGCAAGAGGCGCGCAAAGGAAGCCGGATTGAGCGCCGCCAGCTTGCCGCCGCAGACCATGTTGATACTGGGAGCCGGCTACACGGGCAAGGCGGTCGCGCGGCGGCTGCTGTTTGCCGGCTGGCGCGTGCGCGGCACCAGCCGCACCGCCGAAGGCGCCCGCGCGCTGTGCGAGGCCGGACTGGATGGTATCGTTGCCAACGCCGAGACTCTGAGCCCCGCCATCGCGACAGACGCTAACGCCCTGCTCGCGTCGGCGCCGCCGACCGACGACGGCGATCCATTGCTGCCCGGACTTGAGGCGCTCGGCCCCGAAGCCTGGAGAACGCTGCGCTGGATCGGATACCTGTCGACTACCGGCGTCTATGGCGATACCGGCGGCGCCTGGGTCGATGAGACGGCCCAACCCAGGCCGGCCAATGCCCGGGGCCATCGCCGCCTCGCAGCGGAGTCGCAATGGTTCGAGTTCGGGCGGAAGCTTGGCGTGCCGACGCATGTCTTCCGCCTGCCGGGCATCTATGGCCCCGGCCGCAGCGCGCTGGACGACGTTCGATCCGGCAGGGCGCGGCGCATCGACAAGCCGGGCCAGGTCTTCTCCCGCATCCATGTCGACGACATCGCACGCACGATCCTGGCCTCGCTGGAGCGACCGCGGCATGGCGCTATCTACAACGTCGCGGACGACGAGCCGGCGCCGTCGGCGGAAGTGACCGCGCATGCCTGCAAACTGCTCGGCGTCGAGCCCCCGCCCCTGGTCGCCTACGACGCGATATCGGCCGAACTGTCGCCGATGGGGCGCGAGTTCTACGCCACTAACCGGCGCATCGCCAACGGTCTGATCAAGCGCGAACTGGGGGTACGGCTGGCCTATCCGACCTATCGCGAGGGCCTGCGGGCGATCAGCGAGAGCGAAACGGTCGCCCGTTAGGCATCGCAGAGCCGCTCGACGGTCGCCAGAAGGCGCTCGATCTCGCGCGGCGTCGACAGGCGATGATCGCCGTCCTTCACCAGGGTCAACGTCGCCTCCGGCGCTTCGATGTGATCGAGCACGCGCGCGGCATGCCGCCAGGGCACGTCGGCGTCGGCGGTTCCGTGGATCAGATGGACGGGGCAGTCGACCGCAAGAGGCTTGTCGAGCACCAGATGCTCGCGCCCCTCCTCGATCAGGCGCTGCGTAATGATGTCGGGCTCGGCGCTGTACTGGCTGGGTTGCAGCAGCCGGCCGGTGCGCTCGAGCTCTTCGCGTTCGGCCGGGCTCAGCGATGGCAGGATCAGCGCCTCGGTGAAATCGGGCGCGACCGCAATGCCGACCAGGCCGGCGAGGCGCGCGCCAAGCTCGCCGGCGATCCGCAGCATGATCCAGCCGCCCATACTGGAGCCGACCAGCACCAGCTTCGCGCCGGAATCGAGCTGACCGATGGCGGCCAGCGCATCGTCGCGCCAGCGTCCGACCGTCGCGTCGGCGAAATCGCCGTCCGACGCGCCATGGGCGAAATAATCGAAGCGCAGGAAGGCCTGGCCGCGCGCGCGCGCCCAGGCGTCGAGCGCCATCGCCTTGGTGCCCGTCATATCGGATCGAAACCCACCCAGAAATACGACTGCGGGCGATTTGCCTCGCACCGCGACATAGGCCAGGCGTTTTCCATCGGGCCGCGCGACAAACGAATGGCCTTGTGCGGACTGGGGGGTTTGGGTAGTCAATGCGGGCCCTTTGTTGTCAGATTGAACCTGATGGTCGATATCGCCGCCGACAAACCTAGCACGGACGCCGCCGGCGGATCACCGCGAATTCCCGTTATATTACAGATCGTTGGCCGCCTCGACGGCGGTCCGGCGGCGCGCCTTGCCATCGACAACGCAACGGCGGTGGTGCGCGCCGGCGGGAAGGCGGCCGTGGCCTCGAGCGGCGGGCCGCTGGTGCACGAACTCGACCGCGCAGGCGTCGGCCATCACCTGTTGCCGCTGGAAAGCGAAAGCGACTTCCTCAAGCTCTCGACGCGCCGCCGCCTGCGCCGGCTTCTGGCGCAGGAAAGCGTCAACATCGTCCATGTGTACGGATGGGAGGCTGCCAAGGCGCTGCGGTCCCTGACCCGCTCGAGTACGTTGCGGCTGGTGAGCACCTTTCTGGAGTCGCTGGAAACCAGAGGTTTCTTCGCCAAGGGCCGCCTCAAGCCGCTGGTCCGCGCCGACCGCGTGATCGCGCCCTCGCGCAAGGTCGCGGAATTCCTGCAGACCGAGTACAAGCTTGACGAAGCGCGGCTGGCCCTGATCCCGCCCGGCGTCAACATCGCACGCTTCAGCCCACTTGCGGTGCGGGCCGAACGCATCATCAAGCTGGCGCAGCAATGGCGCGTTCCCGACGATCGTCGGATCATTCTCGTTCCCGCCCCGCTGGACAGCGAGCGTGGCGCCGATACCGTGATAGATGCCGTCAAGCTCATGGCGCGGCACGACGTGTTCTGTCTGCTGCTGGGTGCCCGGCCCGAAAGCGCTTCCCGCCGCGAGGAGCTCGAGAAGTCGATAGGAAAGAAGGGCGTCGGCGGACTGGTTTTCATCGCCGAACATTGCGGCGACATGCCGGCCGCCTACATGCTGGCCGATGCCGTGGTCGTCGCTGACGTCAGGCCGCGGCCCTACAGCCGCATCGTCACCGAAGCGCAGGCGATGGGCCGGCCCGTCGTGGCGTCGGATATCGGCGGCATCGCGGAACCGCTGCGGCCGGGCGATTCGGGCTGGATATCTCCGGTAGGGGATGCCGGCGCGTTGGCGGCAGCGCTGAATGAGGCGCTGGCGCTCGACCCGGACGACCGCGGGCGGCTGGCCGGTTCGGCGATCGAGCACATGAAGAACGAGTTCGCGC
This sequence comes from Reyranellaceae bacterium, assembly GCA_050185515.1. Classification (GTDB taxonomy): domain Bacteria; phylum Pseudomonadota; class Alphaproteobacteria; order Reyranellales; family JAQSWP01; genus JAQSWP01. The sequence goes on along the minus strand of JBFWZG010000012.1, from coordinate 9,809 downwards.
TCGATCTGATCGCCGAACAGCTGCTGGCGCTTTACGATTCGGTACTGGAAACCATCTGGTCCGACGCCCGGAAGTGAGCTGCCTTGACATGCCCGCCCATGCGGCCTAAGTCGCTACGCCCGGCCTGCGCAGGCCCGAGCCGAGGCAATCCGACAAACCACTGGTTCTGCAAGAGTTTCCGATGATTTCCCTAACCCTGCCGGACGGCAGCGTGCGCCGGTTCGACCATCCCGTGTCTGGCAAGGAGCTGGCCGCCAGCATCGGCGCCGGCCTCGCCAAGGCGGCGCTGGCGGTTCGCATAGACGGCGAAATGAAGGATCTCGCCAGCCTTATCGATCGCGATGCCAGCGTATCGATCGTCACGGCCAGGGACGAGGATGCGCTGGAACTGCTCAGGCACGATGCCGCTCACGTCATGGCGCAGGCCGTGCAGGAGCTCTATCCCGGCACCCAGATCACATTCGGCCCCGCGATCGAGAACGGTTTCTATTACGACTTCGTTCGCGACGAGCCGTTCACACCCGAGGATTTCGAGCGCATCGAGCAGCGCATGCGCGAGATCGTCGAGCGCGATCTGCCGATCAAGCGCGAAGTATGGTCGCGTTCCGACGCCATCCACCATTTCCTCGAGAAGGGCGAGAAGTACAAGGCCGAGCACATCGAGACCCTGCCGCGCGACGTCGACATTTCCGTCTACCGCCAAGGCGGCGACTGGCTCGACCTGTGCACCGGCCCGCATCTGGAATCGACGGGGCGCCTGGGCAAGGCGTTCAAGCTGATGAAGGTTGCCGGCGCCTACTGGCGCGGCGACCCGCGCAACCAGATGCTGCAGCGGATCTACGGCACAGCGTGGTTCGATCAGAAGCAGCTGCAAGCGTACCTGACGCAACTCGAGGAAGCCGAAAAGCGCGACCACCGGCGGCTGGGACGGGAAATGGACCTGTTCCACCTGCAGGAGGAAGGCCCGGGGATGGTGTTCTGGCATCCGAAGGGCTGGACGCTGTACCGGACGATGGAAGCCTACATGCGCCGTCGGCTGGACGCGGCGGGATACGTCGAAGTGCGCACACCACAGCTGATGGACCGCGCGCTTTGGGAGGCGTCCGGGCACTGGGAGAAGTTCCGCGAGCACATGTTCGTCAGCGAAACCGAGGACGAACGCGTCTTCGCGCTGAAGCCGATGAACTGTCCCTGCCACGTGCAGATCTTCCGCCAGGGGCTGAAGAGCTACCGCGACCTGCCGTTGCGGATGGCCGAGTTCGGGGCCTGCCATCGCTACGAGCCGTCCGGCGCCCTGCACGGCATCATGCGGGTCCGCGGCTTCGTTCAGGACGACGCGCACATATTCTGCACCGAGGACCAGATCGAGAGCGAGACGATCGCCTTCTGCGATCTGCTGCGGAAAATCTACGCCGATCTGGGCTTTGCCGATTTCTTCGTGAAATTCTCCGATAGGCCGCCCGTACGCGCCGGCGCCGATGCCGTCTGGGATCGAGCGGAAGACGCCTTGAAACAGGCTTGCACGGCTGCAGGGCTGGACTATGCGCTCAATCCTGGCGAGGGCGCATTCTACGGACCGAAGCTGGAATTCGTGCTGCGCGATGCGATCGGACGCGACTGGCAGTGCGGCACGTTGCAGGTCGACTTCGTTCTGCCCGAGCGCCTCGATGCCTCGTATATCGGCGAGGACGGGCAGCGGCATCGACCCGTAATGCTTCATCGGGCGATTCTCGGCACTTTCGAGCGCTTTATCGGCATCCTGATCGAAAACTTTGCCGGCAAATTCCCCTTGTGGCTCAGCCCGGTGCAGGCTGTGGTGACGACCATCACCAGCGACGGCGACGGCTATGCAAGGGAAGTAGAGGCTGCGCTTAAGGAAGCTGGAATCCGCTGCGAACTCGATTTGCGCAACGAAAAGATCAACTACAAGGTGCGCGAGCACTCGCTGGCGAAAGTGCCCGTGATCATTGCTGTGGGCAAGCGCGAGGCCGCCGACGGCACGGTGTCGATACGCCGGCTGGGCTCGGAAAAGCAAGAATCGCTTGCGCTCGAAGAGGCAGTTCATAGACTCCGCGAGGAAGCGAAACCGCCGGCCTGATCGCCGGCGGCGGAGATCGGGCGGCAGTTCATCGTGGGCTGCCGCATTGTCCGCCCGCAGCCGTTGATACGGCGGGGTAACCAACGAGGGAGAGATACATAGCCAGACCAATGCACAATGCCGCGCCGTCCCGCGACGGGCCGCGCGTCAACAATGAGATCCAGGCGATGAAGATTCGCCTGATCGACGAGAATGGCGAAATGGTCGGTGTGGTCGGGCTGCGCGAAGGCCTGGTCATGGCCGAGGAAGCCGGGCTCGATCTGGTCGAGGTCTCGCCGAATGCCGAACCGCCGGTGTGCAAGATCGCGGATTACGGCAAGTACAAATACGAGGCGCAGAAGAAGGCCAACGAAGCCCGCAAGAAGCAAAAGATCATTGAAGTCAAAGAGATAAAGATGCGTCCCGGCATCGACGATCACGACTACGATGTGAAGATGCGGGCGATGAAGAAGTTTCTCGATACCGGGGACAAGGTCAAGGTCACGCTCCGCTTCCGCGGCCGCGAGATGGTCCATCAGGACATTGGCATGAACGTGTTGAAGCGCGTTCGCGAAGAACTCGATCCCATATCGAAGGTCGAGCAGATGCCCAAGATGGAAGGCCGGCAGATGACCATGGTCCTGGCCCCCAAATAGGGCCATCGCGGAGGCTCGGGCCACAATCGCTTGGGCTGGCTTAATGTACTGAAAATAAATGGTTTTCGGGCGCTTGCAATTGTTGCCGGCGCCCGATATAACCTCGCGCCTGAATGGGCGGCATGGCGCAAGGGCATTGCCTCCGTCGCCCCGGATCGACACAAGCTGGCTCCCTCGACCAACAATCGGGCGTTTGGGCCGCATAGAAAGGAAGAAAAATGCCCAAGCTGAAGACCAAGAGCGGCGCCAAGAAGCGCTTCTCGCTCACTGCCACGGGCAAAGTGAAGTTTGGCGTGGCCGGCAAGCGCCACGGCATGAGCAAGCGGCCCAACCGCATGCTGCGCCAGGCCCGCCGCACCACGATCGCCTCCGCACCGGACGCGATCATCATCAAGAAAAATTTCCTTCCTAACGGTTGACGGAGTAGACCATGGCGCGCGTCAAAAGAGGCGTGACGGGACATGCTCGTCACAAGAAGGTTCTGGAACTGGCCAAGGGCTATCGCGGCCGGGCGAAGGATGCTTTCCGCATCGGCATCGAGAAGGTCGAGAAAGGGCTGCAATACGCCTATCGCGACCGCCGGGCGAAGAAGCGCAATTTCCGCGGTCTTTGGATCCAGCGCATCAACGCCGGCGTCCGCGAACACGGGCTGACCTATTCGCAGTTCATGAACGGCATGAAGAAGGCCGGCGTCGAGCTCGATCGCAAGGTTCTGGCCGACATCGCCATGCACGAGCCGGAATCGTTTAAGCTGCTGGTGCAACAGGCCCAGGCAGCCCTCAAGTAATTCTCCCGTTCCCGGCATCGACCGGGGCGGACGGAAGAAAAGGAAAAGGGGCCGCCGGCAGACGGCCCTTTTTTCATTGGCGGCACGAGAGAAGACGACAACTGGGGCACGGCTCTCATGGATCAGGTTGAACGGACGCGGAACGATGCGGTGCAGGCGCTGGAAGCGGCGGCATCGCTCGAGGCGCTAGAGGCGGTTCGCGTCGCCACTCTGGGCAAGAAAGGCTCGCTGACCGGGCTGCTGAAGCAACTTGGAAACCTGCCGGCCGAGGAGCGCAAGGAGTTCGGCGCCAGGGTCAACCTCGTCAAGGCCGAACTGGAGCAGGCGATCGAAGTCCGCAGAACCGCCCTGCAATCGGCAGCTCTCGACAAGCGTCTGGCGCAAGAGCGGATCGACGTCACCCTGCCCGCGCGCTGGCAGGGGCAAGGCTCCATCCATCCCATAAGCCAGACCATCGACGAGATCGTGGCGATCTTCGGCGACATGGGCTTCGTCTGGGCCGACGGTCCGGACATCGAAGACGACTGGCACAATTTCACCGCGCTCAACATCCCGCCTGAGCACCCGGCGCGGCAGATGCACGATACGTTCTATCTGCCGCCGCGGGCCGACGGCACGCCGATGCTGCTGCGCACTCACACGTCGCCGGTGCAGGTGCGCACCATGATGAACCAGAAGCCGCCGATCAGAATCATCGTGCCCGGCCGCACCTTCCGCATGGACTCCGACGTCACCCACACGCCGATGTTCCATCAGGTCGAAGGACTTGTGATCGACGAAACCACGCATATGGGCCATCTGAAAGGCTGCCTGCAGGAGTTCGCCAAGGCCTATTTCGAGGTGTCGGAACTGCCGATCCGCTTCCGCCCGTCGTACTTTCCGTTTACCGAACCTTCGGCCGAAGTCGATATCGGATGCTCTTGGAGCAACGGCGAACTTAAGATCGGCGCGGGCGATTCGTGGCTCGAGATTCTGGGCTGCGGCATGGTGCATCCCAGGGTTCTGGAATATTGCGGCGTCGATTCGACCAAATACCAGGGCTTCGCCTTCGGGATGGGGATCGAACGCATCGCCATGCTGAAATACGGCATCCCCGATCTGCGCACGTTCTTCGAATCGGATCTGCGCTGGCTGCGTCATTACGGTTTCGGCGCGCTCGACGTGCCCAGCCTGACGGGAGGGCTGAGCCGATGAAGTTCACCCTGGGCTGGCTCAAGCAGCACCTCGACACCGACGCCGATCTCGAGCGCATCGCCAGCACGATGACGATGCTGGGGCTTGAGGTCGAAGGAATTGTCGACCCAGCGAGCAACCTGAAGCCCTTCACCGTTGCGCATGTGATCTCCGCCGAACAGCATCCCGATGCGGACCGCCTGCGCGTCTGCAAGGTCGATACCGGGAAGGAAATCCTGCAGGTGGTCTGCGGTGCGCCGAATGCCCGTACGGGGATGAAGGGCGTATTCGCGCCGGTCGGCACGACGATTCCCGGCACCGGATTGCTGCTCAAGCCCAGCAAGATTCGCGGGCAGGACAGCAACGGCATGCTGTGTTCGGCTCGCGAACTGCAGCTGGGCGAGGACCACGACGGCATCATCGACCTGCCGGCCGACGCGCCCATCGGTGCGCCCGTCGCCGAAGTGCTGGGCGTCAACGATCCCGTGATCGAAATCAAGATAACGCCCAATCGCGGCGACTGCCTCGGCGTGCGCGGCGTCGCCCGCGATCTGGCGGCGGCCGGTCTCGGAACGCTCAAGCCGGAACCGCAGGCGTCGGCTGCGGCTGCTTTCAAGAGCCCCATCGCCTGGAAGCGGGACTTCTCCGCCGAAACGGGAAATGCCTGTCCGATCGTGGCCGGGCGTTATTTCCGCGGCCTGCGCAACGGGCCCAGCCCGGCGTGGCTGCAGAACCGTCTGAAGGCCATCGGGCTGCGGCCGATCTCCGCTCTGGTGGACATCACGAACTTCTTCACTTTCGATCTGAACCGGCCGCTGCACGTCTTCGACGCGGCAAAGATCAAGGGCGACCTGACGATGCGGCTCGCCCAACCCGGCGAAACGGTCATGGCCCTCGACGGCCGCACCTACGAGCTGGATGGCGACATGACCGTGATCGCCGACGAGCAGGGCGTGCAGGCGATCGGCGGCATCATGGGCGGCGAGCTCTCGGGCTGCTCCGATCAGACGACCGAGATGTTCCTGGAAGCCGCCTATTTCGACCCGATCCGAACGGCGACGACCGGCCGCAAGCTCGGCATCCAGTCCGACGCCCGCTATCGCTTCGAACGCGGCATCGATCCGCAGTCCTGCGTTTCCGGAATCGAAGCCGCCACGCGCCTGATACTCGAGCTGTGCGGCGGCGAGGCCAGCGACATCGTTCAGGCCGGCGAGGTTCCCGCCGACGATCGCGTCTACGAGTTGCGACTGTCGCGCATTCCCGGTCTGGCGGGGTTCGACGTCGACAGCGGCGAGAGCAGGCGAATCCTGCAGGCGCTCGGCTTCGTGATCTCGGGCGAAGGCCCGACCTGGCGGGTAAGTCCGCCATCGTGGCGACCGGACATAATCGGCGAGGCGGATCTGGTCGAGGAGGTCGTACGCGTTCATGGCTACGACTCGATTCCATCCGTTCCGATGCCACGCCTTGCCGCCGTCACGGCTCCCGCTCGCACCGCGCAGCAGAGACGACCCGGCCACGCGCGGCGCGCTCTGGCAGTGCGCGGTCTGGTCGAGGCGGTGACATGGTCTTTCATGGCCGGCAAGGACGCTGCCCTGTTCGCGCCCGTCGACGACGGCATGCGTCTGGCCAATCCGATGTCGGCCGATCTCGACGTCATGCGCCCCACCATCGTTCCGAACCTGATCGACGCCGCCGCCCGCAACATCGCGCGCGGCATGCGCGACGTCGCCTTGTTCGAGGTTGGGCCGCAATATGCCGGCAACAGGCCGGAGGACCAGACCACCGTCGCCGCCGGAATCAGATCGGGCCTGGCGCAGCCGAGACACTGGACAGGCGGGCAGCGGCCGGTCGATGCCTTCGACGCCAAGGCCGACATCCAGGCCGCGGTCCAGGCTCTTGGCATGGACCCGGAGCAGCCGCAGGTCGATGCCAAAGCGGCCCCCGGCTGGTACCATCCCGGCCGCTCCGGCGCGCTGCGGCTGGGGCCGCAGATCATCGGCTGGTTCGGCGAGATCCATCCGGCGATCCTGGCGCATTACAGGATCGAGCAGCCGACGGTGGGCTTCGAGCTCTTCATCGAACGCGTGCCGATGCCGAAGCAGGCCAAGAGCGGCAAGACGCGTCCGCCATTGAAACTTCTGCCTCTGCAGCCGATCGAGCGCGATTTCGCCTTCCTGGTGGCGGAAGACGTGGCGGCCGAAGCGGTGGTCAAGGCGGCGAAAGCCGCCGAAAGGGCTCTCATTTCGCGCGTCGCCGTTTTCGACCTTTACGCCGGCAAGGGCGTGGAGCCGGGCAAGAAGTCGCTGGCAATCTCCGTTACCATCCAGCCGGTCGACAAGACGCTGACCGAGGCGGAAATCGAGGCCATCGCCGGCCGGATCGTCGCCAGCGTGGCCAAGGCCACCGGCGCCTCCCTGCGCGGCTGAGGCGGAGCATAACGAGACCATGTTCGACCAGACGCTGATCCGTAATTTTTCGATCATTGCCCATATCGACCATGGCAAATCGACCCTGGCCGACCGATTGATCGAGCGCTGCGGCGGGCTGACCCAGCGAGAACTGCAGGAGCAGGTGCTCGACAGCATGGAGATCGAGCGCGAGCGCGGCATCACCATCAAGGCCCAGACCGTGCGCCTGCTCTATCCGGCCCGGGACGGCAAGACCTATGCCCTGAACCTTATGGACACGCCGGGACATGTCGACTTCGCCTACGAGGTCAGCCGCTCGCTGGCCGCCTGCGAGGGTTCGCTTCTGGTGGTAGACGCCAGCCAGGGCGTGGAAGCGCAGACGCTCGCCAACGCCTACCAGGCGATCGACAACAACCACGAGATCATCCCGGTCCTGAACAAGATCGACCTGCCGGCCGCCGAACCGGAGCGGGTGCGCAAGGAAATCGAGGACGTCATCGGGCTCGACGCCTCGGACGCGGTGATGGCTTCCGCCAAGAGCGGCATCGGCATCGACGACGTGCTGGAGGCACTGGTCAAGCGGGTGCCGCCGCCGCAGGGCGACCGCAACGCCCCGCTTAAGGCGCTGCTGATCGACTCCTGGTACGATTCCTATCTAGGCGTTGTGGTGCTGGTGCGCATCAAGGATGGCGTGCTGAAGCGCAACCAGAAGATCCGCATGATGGCGACCGGCGCGGCCTACAACGTCGACAAGGCCGGCATCTTCACGCCCAAGCGCCAGGATGTCGACGAACTGGGGCCGGGCGAAGTCGGCTTCATTGTCGCGGGCATCAAGACCATCTCGGACTGCAAGGTCGGCGACACCATCACCGACGACAAGGCGCCGGCCGCGGCCCCGCTGGCCGGCTTCAAGAAATCGGTCCCGGTGGTGTTCTGCGGCCTGTTCCCGGTCGACGCCGCCGATTTCGAGCAGCTTCGGGATTCCCTGGCCAAGCTGAAGCTGAACGACGCCAGCTTCGAGTATGAGGCCGAGTCGTCCGCCGCTCTCGGATTCGGATTCCGCTGCGGCTTCCTTGGCCTGCTGCACCTGGAAATCATTCAGGAACGGCTCGAACGCGAGTACGACCTCGATCTCATAACCACCGCACCGTCGGTGATCTACAAGCTGACGATGACCGACGGCAAGCAGATCGAGCTGCACAACCCGGCCGACATGCCGGATGCGGCCCGCATCGAGCGGGTCGAGGAGCCGTGGATCCGCGCGACGATCATCGTGCCCGACGACTATCTCGGCCCGATTCTGGCGCTATGCCAGGAGCGGCGCGGCGTGCAGGTGGAACTCACCTACGCCGGCACGCGCGCCATGGTGGTCTATCGCCTGCCGTTGAACGAGGTGGTGTACGATTTCTACGACCGGCTGAAATCCGTCACTCGTGGCTACGCCAGTTTCGACTACGAGATGGAATCGTATCAGGAAGGCGATCTGGTGAAGGTTTCAATCCTGGTCAACGGCGAAGCGGTTGACGCCCTATCCATCATCGTCCATCGCTCCCACGCCGAGCATCGCGGGCGCATACTGTGCGAGCGTCTGAAGGAACTGATCCCCAAGCAGCTCTTCAAGATCGCCATCCAGGCCGCCATCGGCAGCCGGGTGATCGCCCGCGAGACGATTTCTGCGATGCGCAAGGACGTTCTGGCCAAATGCTATGGCGGCGACATCTCGCGCAAGCGCAAGCTGCTCGAGAAGCAGAAGAAGGGCAAAAAGCGCATGCGTCAGGTCGGCAACGTCGAGATCCCGCAATCGGCCTTTCTGGCGGCCCTCAAGACCGGCGGCGACTAGGGCAAAGGCCGGGATTCCGCGGTTTTCAGGGCAGCCAAGCGAATTGAATACGCGGCAGCGCTGGTCTAGATTGCGCGCCGCATGGAGGGGTGGCCGAGTGGTTGAAGGCGCACGCCTGGAAAGTGTGTATGGTGTAACAGCCATCGCGGGTTCGAATCCCGCTCCCTCCGCCATTTCTCGCATCCCAACAGCAATCCGACAGGGACCGCCCAGGCAGTTCGTGCCTCGCGCGAACACGTGGCGTTCGACAGGCGCCAGGCCTGCAAGTGCGGCGACGGTCGCGCACCCGTGCGTCCCTCTCCACTGGGTCTGAAGATGATGGAGTCTTGGCTGCTGCTCCTCGGCGGGCTGATAGCGCTGATTGCCGGCGGAGATCTTCTCGTGCGCGGTGCCGTTCGGGTAGCCAGCCGTCTCGGCGTTTCGCCCTTGGTCATCGGTCTTACGCTGGTCGGGTTCGGCACCTCGGCGCCGGAGCTCGTGACCTCTGTCCAGGCCGCGCTTGTCGGCGCGCCCGGCATCGCATTCGGCAACATCGTCGGATCGAACATCGCCAACGTCCTGCTCATCGTCGGCGTTTCGGCCATCATCTATCCCATCCTGGTGACTTCCTCGGCACTCAAACGCGATGGCGGCCTGATGGTGGTCGTCGCAGTTGCCTTCGCGGGACTGGCGTACGTCATGCCCTTCGAACGCTGGCTGGGAGCGATCTTCCTGCTGACGCTCGCGACGTACGTCTATCTCGCCTTTCGCCAGGAGCGTCTTGCCCGACCCGCGGATGACCATGGGGCCGTCTACGACAAGGGTATCGCGCTTCAGGCCGCCGATCCCGGCACGACGCCCGCAACCGGCGCGACGGGGTCCGTCGTTG
>JBFWZG010000011.1:10855-38051 GCA_050185515.1 Reyranellaceae bacterium | reverse complement strand
TCGACGCCGACATGGAAGGCGCCAATGCCGGCCGAGACGATCATGGCCAAGCCGGCCAGCGCAATCAGCACCCATCCGACCCGGCCGCCTGCCAGCAATCCGCCAGCGCCGAGCACGAGGGCGGCGCCATGGGCGTAGCGCTGGTCGAGGCACAGGGCGCAGGGCGCCAGACCGCCAACATACTGAAACGCAAGCGCCCCCAGCAGCAGCGCGCCGCTGACCGCGAGCGGCGCCAGCGCTGCATGGCGCGGCGAGCGCCAGAGCCAGTTTGAGACAAGCGAGTTGGCGATCATGAAAGAACTATGGGGCTGACGACGCCGCGAGGCCAGCGCCAAGCCGTCGCAAGCAAAGTCGTTCTAGAGCAGATACTTGACCACGACGAAGCCGCCCACCAGGGCCACCAGAAACGCCCATGTGACCAGTTCGAGGCGCTTCTCGATGAAGGCCCGGATCGGCTCGCCGAATTTCCACAACAGCGCCGCCACCAGAAAGAAGCGCGCGCCGCGGGTGACGATCGAGGCCCAAACGAAGGTGAAAAGGTCGAACTGGGCGACGCCGGACGCTATGGTAACCAGCTTGTAAGGAATCGGCGTCAGGCCTTTGACCAGGATTATCCAGGTACCGTACTGGGCGAACTCGTCGCGAAAGGTCTGCATCGCGCCCTCGAGGTGATAAACCGAGATCACCCAGGCGCCGATGGTCTCGAACAGGAAGAATCCGATGGCGTAGCCGAACAGGCCGCCAATGACGGAAGCCAGGGTGCAGACCCCGGCGATCAGGAATGCCTTGCTGCGCTGGGCGATGACCATCGGCACCAGCATCACGTCGGGCGGGATCGGGAAGAACGAGCTTTCGGCGAACGAAATTGCGGCGAGGGCGGGAATTGCGCGGCGGTGGCCGGCCAGCCGCATCATCCAGTCGTACAAACGTCGGAACATGGGCAACCATTGCAATTCGGCCGGCGTCGCTGTGTAGCAGCACGCGCCGTTTCTCGCAATTGCGGCCGGCGGAGAGGTGCCGGACAGGGATTTCGGCCAGCGATTTGCCGTATATCCAAGACTCCGCTATTTAGAGGCAGACCAAATCATGCTGCGTTGCAGCAGGAAAACGGACGGCAGATGAAAAAGGCAGGTTTGGGCAGAAAGCCCACGATGATCGTGGCGCTGGCGTTGCTGGCTGCCGTCGCCGCGGGCGCCTGGTGGTACAGCGAGCGTGGCGGCCTCAGCACGGGCAAGCCATCCAGTCAGGCGCCGGCGCCGGCCCCCGCTCCGGCCGCTCGGGCCCCGGCCTTCGCCGTGCCGGTGGAAGCCGTCAAGGTGGCCATCGACACCGCCAAGCGTGAGGCGCTGGCGATCGGCACGTTCCGTTCATTCGAGTCGGTCATGATCCGCCCGGAGGTCACAGGGCGTGTCGCCGAATTGTCGTTCCGCGAGGGCGAGAAGATCGAGAAGGGCAAGGTCATGGTGCGGCTGGACGATTCGGTCGAGCGCGCCAATCTCGCCCAGGCCGAGGCGCAGCTGGCGCTGGCCAAGTCCAACTTCGAACGCGCCCAGACGCTGGTGGCGCGCAACGCCGGAACGGTCAAGGCGCTGGACGAGGCGCGCGCCAGCCTGCTCAGCGCCCAGGCTGACATCACGCTGGCCAAGGCGCGGCTGGAGAAGATGAGCATCGCCGCGCCGTTCGACGGCATTACCGGGCTGCGCCGCGTCAGCGTCGGCGACTATCTCAGCCCCGGCGCCGACATCGTCAATCTCGAGCAGATCGATCCGCTGAAGATCGATTTCCGCGTTCCGGAAATTTTCCTGCCCTCGGTCAAGGATGGCGCCAGGATCGACGTCACGGTCGACGCCTTTCCCGGTCGCACCTTCACGGGCCGCATCTACGCCATCAATCCGCTGATCGATCAGGCCGGACGCTCGATCGTCGTGCGGGCGCGCATCGACAATCCCGGCGACATTCTTCGTCCCGGCCTGTTCGCCCGAGTGTCGCTGACACTGGCGGTTCGCGAGAACGCGCTTTTCATTCCCGAACAGAGCATCATTCCGATCGGCGATAAGACCTTCGTCTACCGCATCGTCGACGGCAAGGTCGTCAACACGCCGGTCAAGCTCGGCCTGCGCCGCACCGGGTCGGTCGAGGTCGTCGAGGGGCTGTCGCCGGGCGATACGATCGTGACCGCCGGCCAGCTCAAGGTGCGCGACGGCTCGGCGGTCACGGTCGTGCCGGCGCCAGGCTCGACGCCCATCGTCCCGCGCACCGGCACCCAGAACGAGCCGGCCGGCGACGGCGAGCGCAAGACCAATTAGCGGAAAGTTCCGAGCATGACCCTGCCCGAGCTGTCGATCCGGCGTCCGGTCTTCGCCACGGTGATGAGCCTGGTGATCCTGCTGGTAGGCTTCATCAGCTACCAGCGCCTGTCAGTGCGCGAGTACCCGAATATCGACGAACCGGTGGTCAACGTGAACACGGTCTATCGCGGCGCCAGCGCCGAGATCGTGGAAAGCCAGATCACGGTGCCGCTCGAGGATTCGCTCTCTGGCATCGATGGGATCGACGTGCTGAGCTCGGTAAGCCGCGCCGAGCGCAGCCAGATCACGGTGCGCTTCAGGCTCAACCGCGACCCCGACGGCGCCGCCGCCGACGTGCGCGACCGTGTCAGCCGCGTGCGCCAGCAATTGCCCGACGACATCGACGAGCCGGTGATCGAGAAGGTCGAGGCCGACGCGCAGCCGATCATCTACCTGGCGTTCTCGTCCGACCGGCATTCGTCGCTGGAGATCACCGACTACGCCGACCGCTTCGTCAAGGACCGCCTGCAGAACATCCCCGGCGTCTCCGGCGTGCGCATATTCGGCGAGCGCCGCTATTCGATGCGGCTGTGGCTCGATCGCGCGCGGCTGGCCGCCTACAACCTGACGCCGCAGGATGTCGAAACCGCGCTGCGCCGGCAGAACGTCGAGATTCCCGCCGGCCGCATCGAAAGCCAGGCGCGCGAATTCACCATCATGACGGAAACAGACCTGCGCACGCCGGAGCAGTTCGAGCGACTGATCCTGCGCGACGTGGACGGCTATCTGATTCGGCTGCGTGACGTCGGCCGCGCCGAGCTAGGGCCGCGCGACAGCCGCGTCATCGCCCGCTTCAACGGCAGCAACGCGGTGGCGCTGGGCGTCATCAAACAGGCGACGGCCAACCCGCTTGACGTCTCCAACGGCGTGCGCGAGGAGCTGCCACGCATCGAGGCCGAGGCGCCGGAAGGCATGAAAGTCGGCGTCGGCTACGATTCCTCGATCTTCATCGACCGCTCGATCGACAATGTGTTCAACACCATCGGCGAGGCCGTGGTGCTGGTGGTCATCGTGATCTTCCTGTTCCTGCGTTCGCTGCGGGCCACCATAATTCCGCTCGTCACCATCCCGGTGTCGCTGATCGGCGCCTTCGCGCTGATGCTGGTGTTCGGCTTCTCGATCAACACGCTGACGTTGCTTGCCATGGTGCTCGCCATCGGTTTGGTGGTCGACGACGCCATCGTGATGCTGGAAAACATCAGTCGCTACGTCGAACAGGGCATGAAACCGTTCGACGCGGCGCTGAAGGGCGCCCGCGAGATCGCCTTCGCCGTCATCGCCATGACGATTACGCTGGCGGCCGTGTATGCGCCGGTGGCGTTTCAAACAGGGCGCACCGGCCGTCTGTTCACCGAATTCGCGCTGGCGCTGGCTGGATCGGTGCTGGTTTCCGGCTTCGTCGCGCTGACCCTGACGCCGATGATGTGCTCGAAGCTGCTCAAGCACCAATCCTCGCACAGCCGCATCTACATGGCCGGCGAGCGCTTCCTCGAAGCGCTGAACGGCGGCTATCGGCGCATCCTGACGCTGTCCCTGAAGGTCCGCCCGGTCGTCGGCCTGCTCTGGCTCGTAACCGTCGTCGGCGCCGTCTTCCTGACGATCTCGCTGAAGAGCGAACTGACCCCGACCGAAGATCGCGGCACCGTCATCACCTTCGGCATCGCGCCCGAAGGATCGACCATCGACTACACGTTCGATTATGGCCGCCGGATCGAGCAAATCCTGTCGGAAACGCCCAAGATCGCCACCTATTTCCTGATCGTCGGCTTTCCGCAGGTCAACAACGTCATTGCCTTCGCCCGGCTGGTCGACTGGCGCGACCGCGACGTCAAGCAGCAGCAGGTGGTGGCGTCGCTGCAGCCGAAGATATTCTCGATCCCGGGCATCTTCGGCGGTCCGAGCAATCCGCCGTCGCTCGGGCAAAGCGCCATCGAGCGGCCGGTCCAGTTCGTGCTGCAGACCTCTGGGCCCTACAGCGAGTTGCAGAAGTCGGCCGACCAGATTCTGGCGAAGGCCCGCGCCAATCCGGGACTGCTCAACGTCGATACCGACCTGAAGCTGAACAAGCCGGAGATCCGCGTCAGCGTCGACCGCGAGAAGGCGGCCGATCTCGGCATCGAGGTCGAGGTCATCGGCCGCACGCTGGAAACCATGATGGGCGGCCGCCAGGTGACGCGCTTCAAGCAGAACGGCAAACAGTACGACGTCATGGTGCAGGTCGCCGACGCCGACCGGACCAATCCCGACGACCTAGACCGCATTTTCGTGCGCGCCGCGTCGGGACAGATGATCCCGCTCTCCAACCTCGTTTCGTTCAAGGAGACGGTGGCGGCGCGCGAACTCAACCACTTCAACAAGCTGCGTTCGGCCACCATAACCGCCTATCTGGCGCCCGATTATTCGCTGGGCGAAGCTCTGAACTTCCTCGAGCAGGAGGCGGCGCAGCTGCCGCCCGGCACGATCTACGACTACTCGGGCAACAGCCGCGAATTCAAGTCGGCCAGCGGCGGGTTCTGGGTCACGCTGATTCTCGCCGTGCTGTTCATCTTCCTCGTGCTGTCCGCCCAGTTCGAGAGCTTCATCGATCCGTTCATCATCATGCTGACCGTGCCGCTGTCGGGCGCCGGCGCCATGCTGGCGCTCAGCCTGACCGGCGGCACCATGAACATATACAGCCAGATCGGGTTGGTGACGCTTGTGGGACTCATAACCAAGCATGGCATTCTCATCGTCGAGTTCGCCAACCAGCTCCAGGAGCAGGGCCGCGGAAAACGCGAGGCGGTGATCGAGGCGGCCGTACTGCGCCTGCGCCCCATCCTGATGACCACCGGCGCCATGGTGCTGGGGTCGGTGCCGCTGGCTCTGGCTTCGGGCGCCGGCGCGGAGAGCCGGCAACAGATCGGCTGGGTGATCGTGGGCGGGCTGCTGCTCGGCACGCTGCTGACCCTGTTCGTGGTGCCGACTTTCTATACGCTGCTGGCTCGCACCCGGCAGACCGAAGCGACCACTGCGGCTTCGCCGCAAGCGAAGCCCGCGCCCCACCCGGCGGAATAGATGCCCGGTCGTATCGAATTCTGGTTCGAGTTCGCCAGCACCTATTCCTGGCTGGCGGCGGAGCGCATCGAACCTCTCGCCGCGGCGGCCGGCGTCGGGATCGACTGGCGGCCCTTCCTGCTGGGACCGATCTTCGCCGCGCAGGGCTGGAACAACTCGCCCTTCAACATCTATCCGGCCAAGGGCCGCTACATGTGGCGGGACATGGAGCGCCTGAGCGCCGATTACGACCTGAAGCTGCGGCGGCCGTCGACCTTTCCCCGCAACGGCTTGCTGGCCGCCCGCATCGCGCTGGCGCATGAGGAGGCGCCGTGGCTCGGCGATTTCGTGCGCGCCGTCTACCGCGCCAATTTCGCCGAGGACCGGGAAATTTCGGATCCCGGCGTGATCGCCTCGATCCTGAAGGACCTGGACGTCGATGCCGCTGCCGCGACCGAAGCGGCGTCGAGCGACAGCAACAAGGCGCGGCTCAAGGCGCAGACCGAACGGGCGCAGCAGCTCGGCCTGTTCGGCGCGCCGAGCTTCACGGTCGGCGAAGAGCTGTTCTGGGGCAACGACCGGCTGGAACAGGCGCTGGCCTTCGCGCGAGAAGCCTAACGAGGCTTGCCGCGCTCGATGCGCGTCTGGCGATCCGCCTCGAGCAACAGCGGGATGCCGCCCAGCAGCAGGCCGCCCAGCGACACCAGCATTACCGCCGTGTAGCCGCCGGTCAGATCGTGCGCGAAGCCGCCCGCCCAAGCGCCGAACGCACCGCCCAGCCCCATGGCCAGGGTGATGGAGCCGTAGATCCGTCCCAGATGCGGCCCGCGGAAGCGCAGCGTAGCAAGGGTCGAGATCATGGGTCCGCGCGAGCCCATGGAGATGCCGAACAATCCGACGAAGATCGCCAGCAGCCAGAAATCCTGCGGTCCGGAGAACGCCAGCAGGGCGCCGATCCCCGCCATGGTGCAGCCATAGCTGGCGACGACGGAGACGCGCCGCCCGCCGCGATCGGCCAGCCAGTTGAAGCCGATCATGCCGATCGGCATCAGCAGCCCCATGACGCCGATGGCGCCGGCCGCCTCGAGCGGGCTGACACCCTGCTCGATCAGATAGGCGACGGTCTGCGGCGTCAGCGCGTAGATGCCGACCGAGGTCAGGCAGAAGGTCGCGCACAGATTCCAGAACGGCGCGCTGACGATCGCCGTGCGCAGATTGGGGGCGACGACCGGTTCCGCCCCGCTTTCCGACGGCACGGGGCGCGCCAGGTCCGGATGCCCCGCCGCGATCAGCCGCCACGGCAACACCAGGATCGGCACCAGCAGCAGCAGCACGGAGGCGCCCAGCACGCCATAGGCGACGCGCCAGCCATATGCGTCGATCAGCAGCTGAGCGGCGGGCGCCATGACCATGACGCCGACGCCATTGGCCGAATAGGACACGGCCAGGGCGGTGCCGAGCCGGCGGCTGAACCAGCGCCCCAGCAGCGACGACTGCATGACCGAGCCGAGTGCGGCGCAGCCGACGCCGCCCAGCAGGCCGAAGGTCGGATAGAACTGCCACACTGCCTCGGCCAGCGCCGACAGCGCCATGCCCAACCCCATGGCCGCAACGCCGACCACCACCAGCTGCCGCGGCCCGAAGCGGTCGACCAGAATGCCGGCGAGCGGCCCGCCGAAGCCGATCCCCAGCATGGCGACGGCGTAGATGCCGGTGACGGCGGCGCGGTCGACGCCGAAGGTCTCGCCGATCGGCAGCACGAAGACGGAAAACGCGTCGGTCAGCCCGCGGCTGACCATGCCCATGACGAAGCATAGGACGATAAGGAGCAGGCCGACGTGGCGGTAGCTGCGCTGGAACCCGCTACCTGAACCTTGGGACATTTACGCTGCCGGACAACATCAGTTACCCAGCATAGCGTTCGGCAGGAAAGTGACAATCTCCGGAATGGCGATGAACAGGCCGATCACCGCCAGGTCGGCGAGAACGAAGGGCCAGACGCCACGAAATATCTGATCCAGCGGTATGTCCGGTCTGACGCCATTGACGACGTAACAGTTGAGCCCGACCGGCGGCGTCAGCAGGCAGATCTCGACCAGCTTGACGATGATGATGCCGAACCAGATCGGATCGTAGCCCAGCGCCACGATGGCCGGGAATATGACCGGCAGGGTCAGCATCAGCATGCCGATCGCGTCCATGAACATGCCCAGCACGAAGTAGATCGCCAGGATGATCAGCAGGATGACGAAACGCGGCAGCGGCAGTTCGACGATCCAGCCTTTGAACGACTCCTGGATGCCGGCGAAGCCGAGGAAGCGCACGAAGATGAGCAGCGCGAAGATGATGGTGAAGATCATCACCGTCAGGCGCGCCGTTTCCATCAGCGCCTTGCCGAAATCGCCCCAGCCCATCTGGCGACGGGCGATGGCCATCAGCAGCACCACGCCGGCGGCGCAGGCGCCCGATTCCGTCGGCGTCATCCAGCCCAGATAGATGCCGCCCATGACGAAGCCGACGACGAACAGAATCGGCCAGAAGCCCTGCGAGGCGACGATCTTCTCCCGCAAGGTGAACCGCTCGGTGACCGGCGGCGCCATTTCCGGGTTGATCTTGACGCGAATGATGATGGCGGCGGCGTAGACGAAAGCCGAAATGATGCCGGGTATGAACCCTGCGACCAGCAGCCGCCCGACCGACTCCTCGACGATGACGCCGTAGATCACCAGAATGGCGCTGGGCGGTATCAGCGATGCCAGCGTGCCGCCGGCGGCCACGCAGGCGGCGGCCAGCCGCTTGTCGTAGCCGAAGCGCAGCATGTCGGGAATGGCGATGCGGGCGAACACCGCGGCAGTCGCGGTGCTGGCGCCTGAGACGGCGGCGAAACCGGCGGTCGCGAAAATCGTGGCGACGGCCAGACCGCCCGGCACGCGGGCCAGCCATTTGCGAGCCGCATCGAACAGCCCGCGCGTGATGCCGGCGTAGAAGGCCAGGTAGCCGATGAGAATGAACATCGGCAGGACGCTGAGCGTGTAATGGGTGGTCTCGGCATGCGGGATGAGCCCGGAAATGCCGATGCCGGCCGGCCAGCCGCGCATGTAGACCAGCCCGAGGATGCCGACGAGGGCCGCCGCGAAGGCCACTCGAACACCCAGCACGACAAGCACGATCAGGGCGATCGAGCCGACGATGCCGATTGTCAACGGCTCCATCAGACGTGCTCCTCTTCCGCGGCGCCATGCCCGCCGCCGGGCGGCGGCGGCACCGCCAGCCGCGGGGCATCCGGATAGGCGATCAATCGCAGAAAGCCGACGAAGTTAAGCAGCAATCGCAGCCACAGCAGGCTGAGGCCGATCGGCGCCATGATTTTCGACGGCCAGACAAGAAGGTTGGCGTCGATCGTGCTGTCGCCGCTGTCATAGCTGCGAATGAAATGGTCCGTGGTCGCCTTGACGAGTATGGCTACGGCGACGAGCGCCACGAAGATGGCGAAGCATTCGACCACATGCTGGGCCCGGCCCTTCAGCAGGCTGACGACCAGATCCATCCGGATATGCGTTCCGAAGCGCTGGCAATAGGCGGCGCTGAGGAAGGCGAAGACCGCCATCGTCAGCTCGATCAGGTCGAGATAGCCGAAGATCGAGAAATTGAAGATGGTGCGCAGCACCACTTCGGCGATGCCGACGCCCATGACGAAGAAGATCGCGATGGCGGCGATCAGGGCGAAAACGTCTTCGATGCGGCTGTAGACCGCATCGAACCGGCTCAGCGGCCCCGCTTCTCCCGCGGGGCCGCCTGTTGCCTGAACATTCATCGGAATGAACGCCTGGTCCGGCTAGCTGTCGCGGCGCGTCAGGACGCGCCGGCCTTCTTGGCAGTGTCGAGAATGAGCTTGATCAGTTCCTCGGCCGGGAACTTGTCCTTGTGGTCCGCGACCCACTTGTCCCAAACCGGCTGGCCGCCGATCGCCCTGAACTTAGCCAGCTCCTCCGGCGGATAGGTGATGGCAACGAGGCCGCGCGCGTTGAAATCGGGAATGTTCTTCTCGTCCGCCGCTTTATACGCCTTCTTTAGCTCCTCATAGCCGCCGAGGCGGGCGTCGGTCAGCAGCTTCTGGTACTGCGGCGGCAGCTTGTTCCAGGCGGTGATCGAAACCACCGTCGGACAGTTGGTCGTCGCTGGCGACATGTTCGTCGTGTACCACTTGCTGATCTCGTGCAGCTTGTAGGAAGCGTGCGCGTAGGAGAACGGGAACGACGCGGCGTCCACGGTCTTGCGATCGAGCGCCGTGTACACTTCCGACGCCGGCGGCGTCGCCGTGTTGGCGCCGATCAGCCGCATGGCGTCCCCCAGGCCGCCAAGCGCCCGCACGCGCCGGCCCTTCCAGGCTTCGACGGTGGTCGGCGGATCGCCCACGCCCATGAATTCGTACTGCGGCAGCAGCCCGGCCATCAGGATCTGCGCATCCCACTGCTTCATCTCGGCGATGATCGCCGGATGCTTATAAAGCGCCTCGTAGATCGCGATGGCGACGTCGGGGTTCGACAACGGCATGAACGGCAGGTCGGGCGCCAGCGAAGCCGGCGTCTTGCCCGGATGGTAGGCGGTGCAGATCGCCGCCATCTCGAAAGCGCCGATCTTGATGCCGTCGAGATTCTCCTTCTCGGGCGAGAGCGTGCCGCCATAGCCGATCTTGATCGTGAAATTGCCGCCGGTGCGCTTCTCGACTTCGCTGGCGACGTATTCGATGCCCTTGGTGAAGGCGCGCGGATTGCCCCACACCGAGAGCTGCCAGGAGACCTTGGGGCCATCGACCTTGTCCTGGGCCTGGGCAGGCGCCAGCATCGCCAGCGACGCGATCGAACCAAAAGCGAGCGCGCAAGCACGCGCAAAAACAGGCATGCGGGGCATGTCTTCTTTCCTCCCTATTTGACTTCCGCCGGGGTTGTTCCCCCTGTTGGGAAGGACCGTAACACGCGGGTATGCGAGCGACAACGCCGTATTGCCCCGCGGCTGGCGGCCTCGCTGCAGTGCCGCACAACGGATCGCGCCGGTGCGCAGCACGGAACGGCGTCGGTTCAGGCGATGCGCTTCTTGCTGTCGCCCCAATAGCGATCGCGCAGCAGGCGCTTGTAGAGCTTGCCGGTCGGATGGCGCGGCAGTTCGGCCTCGAAATCGACGCTCTTGGGACACTTGATCGGCGACAGATGCTGGCGGCAAAAAGCGATCAGTTCCTGCGCCAGCTGCGGACCGGCGGCGCGAGGGTCGGCCGCCTGCACCACCGCCTTGACCTCCTCGCCGAACTGCTCGCTCGGCACGCCGAAGACGGCGACGTCGGCGACCTTGGGATGCGTCACCAGAAGGTCCTCGACTTCCTGCGGGTAGATGTTCACGCCGCCGGAGATGATCATGTAGGCCTTGCGATCGGTCAGGTAGAGATAGCCTTCGGCGTCGACGTATCCGATGTCGCCCAGGGTCGACCAGCCCTTGTCGTTGAAGGCCTGGCGGGTCTTGTCGGGATCGTTGTGGTAGGAGAACGGACGGCCCTCTGCGAAGTAGATGACGCCGGGTTCGCCGATCGGCATCGCCTCGCCGTCCTCGCCCATGATGCGCAACTGGCCGATCAGCGCGCGGCCGACCGAGCCCTTGTGCGTCAGCCAGTCGGCGGAGTTGATGGCGCAGAAGCCGTTGCCTTCGGTGCCGGCGTAGTATTCGGTCAGGATCGGGCCCCACCACTCGATCATCTGCTCCTTGACCTTGACCGGACAGGGCGCGGCGGCGTGAATGGCGCATTTCAACGACGAGACGTCGTATTTCTTCCGCACCTCCTCCGGCAGCTTCAGCATGCGCACGAACATGGTGGGCACCAGCTGGCTGTGGGTCACGCGGTGCTTCTCGACCAGCCGCAGATACTCCTCGGCGTCGAAGTGCTCCATAATCAGCGACGTGCCGCCCATGCGCATGATCGTCATGTTGAAGCGCAGTGGGGCTGCGTGATAGAGCGGCGCGGGCGAGAGATAGAGTGTGCTCTCGTCGATGCCGTAGAGCTTGCGCGAGAGGTCCAGCAGCGGATTGATGGCGTCGATCGGCTCGTCGAGAAATGGCGCCTTGATGCCCTTGGGCCGACCCGTGGTGCCGGAGGAATAGAGCATGTCGTAGCCGGCGACCTGGTCGGCGATCGGCGTCGTCGGCTGGTTCGCCAGCGCTGCCTCCCAGGATTCGTAGCCCGGCATCGTCGTCTGGACTGAAAAGTAGCGCCGCACCGTGGCGAGCTTGCTGGCCACTTCATGCGCCACC
Source organism: Reyranellaceae bacterium (assembly GCA_050185515.1). Taxonomy (GTDB): domain Bacteria; phylum Pseudomonadota; class Alphaproteobacteria; order Reyranellales; family JAQSWP01; genus JAQSWP01. The sequence goes on along the minus strand of JBFWZG010000011.1, from coordinate 26,373 downwards.
GGGCCGACAGCCGGCCCTGAAATGAAGACCTCCGCCGCGCAATCGCCGGCGATGTACTCGACCTCGGCCGCCGTCAGGCGCGAGGATATGGCCGTGTAGTACAGGCCGCAGCGCTGCGCCGCCCAGCAGATTTCGAAGAAGCGCGGATTGTTGTCGAGGAACAGCGCGATGTGGTCGCCGGGCTTGAGGCCAAGCGAACGGAACAGATGCGCGCCCTGGTTGGAGCGGGCGTCGAGCTGTCCATAGGTGACTGTTTCGCCAGATCCAGCCATGACATAGGCCGGCTTGCCGGGATTGCTCCGGGCATGGATGCTGGGATGCGACACGCGTTCCTCCTGCGAATTCTTCGTTCTGCGGGCGACTTATAGCCCAGCCCGAGGGCGGCCGTCCCGGGCGCCTGCACCGCTTTTCGCCGTGCGGACCTGCCGGGAGCCGCGCCCCTGTTGACCCGCACCGTCCGTTCGGCTTTTATCCGCCCGCCCCTGTGCCCCAGTGGCGGAATTGGTAGACGCGGCAGACTCAAAATCTGTTGTTGGCGACAACGTGCTGGTTCGAGTCCGGCCTGGGGCACCACAGGTTTTTTGACCGGCTTGCCCGTTCATTCTCCCGACGTCTGTTTCGCCGTCGCGTCCCCATCCTCCGGGGCGGCGCTCGACCGATGCCGGCTCGCTTTGTTCCACTCGACTCGACTCCAAGTACTGGCGCAGAATAACAAAACGAACCCAGCGCGACTGGCCCGACAACCATCGAACGTTCCCTGGTTGCGCCGATACGCGCTGGAACTGTGGGGACCCAAAGATGGCATCGAACCAGGCCTTGCTGCGGCTTTTCGCGACCGCAGGCATTACGCTTGTCCTGAGTGGCACGGGCCGGATGGCGCTGGCCCAGAGCGCTTCGCCCGCGACGGCGGGAGCCGGCGATCCCGCCAGCATGGAGGCGCTTTGGTCGGCCCGGCTGGCAGCCGTCGAAAAGCACATCGATTCGCTGATCCTGGCTCTGCCAACGCTTCCATCGGAATTGGAGCGGCTTTTTGGTGTATTCCTCCGGTCGCTGGGAGACTGGTCCCTGGCGACGTTCGCCGGCGCCATCATCCTCGTCTGCCTTTCAGCCGCCGTGGCCGCTGTCGGATTCCGCCGAGTTACCCGTTCGGTCCGCATGACGACGCATAACGGCAACGTCCCGGACCAGGCCACAAGATTCCGAAAACTGGCCGTCTTGGTCATGCTGAACTTCGGCGAGGTGGTCGTGGCGGCGCTGGCGGCAATCGCGGCCTTTCTTGTTATTCGCTGGCCTGCCGGGATCGGCCTGGTTGTTCTGCCCTATCTGGCGGCCGCTGGCGCGGTGTATCTGATCGCCGCAGCGCTGCGGACCGTGCTCGGATCGGGTTCGGGTCCGGGCAATGACCCCGCGCTTCGCATGGTCCCCGTGACGGCGACCCAGGCGACCTGGTGGCGGCGACGGCTGATAGCCATCGTCGTGATCTTCTTCTTCGGATGGGCTTTCGCAGCGGTGCTGGAAACGCTTGGCGCCAGAATGCAGATCCGTCAACTGGTGGTGTACGCCATCGGAATCGGCATCGTTGCTGTGGTGCTCGAAGCGACGTGGCGCCGTCCGCGCGCCAGTGGCGCGGGTTCCTTTCCATTCGCCCGCCTCGCAATGACGCTGGCGGCACTCGCGGTCTGGTGCGCCTGGGTCGCGGGCGCCAAGACGCTTCTAAATCTTCTGCTCGTCGGGGCGTTGCTGTGTCTGGCAATACTGGTTCAGCGCATCATCGTGCGGCATCTGTTCCGACCGGCGGAAAACGGAGAAACGGCAGGAGACGCGTCGCCTGTGCTTGTCGTCGCCATCGATCGGCTCATCCGCGCGGTTCTGGTGATCGGCGCGGTGATCATCCTGCTTGACGCGTGGCGCATCGATTTCGTCGGCGCCGTCAGCGGCAGCGGCGGCCCGCTCGACAGGCTCGTGCAGGCGGGCGCGCATGCGCTGGTGATCCTGCTTCTGATCGACCTGAGCTGGAGCGTTCTCAATGCGATGATCGAAAAGGCGCTCGCCGGCGGCAGCGCAAAGGGCGAGGCTTCCGGCGAGGCGGCACGCCGCGAAGCGCGCATGCGCACGCTGCTGCCGATCCTGCGCAACGTCGTTGGCATCGTGCTGGTGGTCATGGGCGTCCTGATGGCGCTGGCGGCCTTTGGCGTCGAGATCGGCCCGCTGATCGCCGGGGCCGGCGTCGTCGGCGTCGCCGTCGGCTTTGGCGCGCAGACTCTGGTCAAGGACGTTTTCAGCGGCATTTTCTATCTGCTCGACGACTCGTTCCGGGTCGGCGAGTACATCCAGAGCGGCAACTACAAGGGCGTCGTCGAGTCCTTCAGCCTAAGGTCGGTCAAGCTGCGGCACCATCGCGGTCCACTGTTCACCGTTCCGTTCGGCGAACTCGGCGCCATCCAGAACATGAGCCGCGACTGGGTGATCGACAAGATGGTCATCAGCCTGGCTTACGGGTCGGACTTCGACAAGGCCAAGAAGATCGTCAAGCAGATCGGCCGCGAACTCGCCGAGGATCCCGAACTGGGGCCCGACATCATCGAACCGTTGAAGATGCAGGGGGTCGAGCAGTTCGGTGATTTTGGCGTCGGCATTCGGCTCAAGGTGATGACCAAGCCGGGCAAACAGTTCGTCCTGCGGCGGCGAGCGAATGCGCTCATCAAAAAGCGGTTCGAGGAAGCCGGGATCCAGTTCGCCATGCCGGTGGTCCACGTCGCCGGCGACTCGTCGGGCAGCGCTGCGGCGGCGCACCAGGCCGCCGCCCTGCTGAAGAGCGGCGAGAAGCCGGCATGATTCGCCGGTTCGCGATTCCTCCCTGCGCGGAACGCCATCGGCAGAGCGGCGCCGCTTGACAGAACCCGAGCGGTCGGCGATATTTAACCAATCAGTTTATTACACTTGCTGGCTGTCGAATATCGCACGGACGAGCCGTCATGGTCTGGCTTCTGCACTACCGGCGTTTCTGGCACGTCCGCCTTCGGCATCTGGCTGCATTCGTGGAAAGGGAGACATGTCCGCCAAGCCCAGCCTCACCCTCACCCGCCGCATCAAGGCGCCGGCGACAAAAGTCTTCGAGGCATGGACCGACCCGGAAAAGATAGTCCGGTGGTTCGGTCCCGACAGCGGTAAGGTCGAAAGCGCCGAAACCGACGTCAGGGTCGGCGGTCGGTATCGGATCGTCTTCCATACCGAAGACGGCGAGCAGCACGACGTCAGCGGCGAGTACAGCGACGTGGTCCCGGCGCAACGTCTCGCCTTCACCTGGCAATGGCGAACCCTTCCGGAACGCCAGTCGCGAGTGTCGCTGACTTTCAAACCGGATGGCGACGAAACCATCCTCACCCTGATGCACGAGCAGTTTTTCGATCAGGCCGCCCGCGATGGCCACGAACAGGGCTGGAACGGCGCGCTGGACAAGCTGGAACGTTTGTTCGCCTGACCCGACAATCGCCTCCTTGGCGACTTGGCGGTTGAGGGAGCGACGGGGACCAGAGTGGGTTTGCCCTGCAGGATGACCGGACCGGTCGGCGCGCCGGCGGTCGAACCGCCACGCGGTTCGACGCTGACGGCGAGCACGCCGGGATCGGCTGACGCCTCGAAAAGGGCGTCGCGAACCTGCAGCGTGGCCAGACCTGTCGGCTGCAGCAGCCCCAGCGATCGAGGTTGGGCGGCGCCGGATGCCGGAATCAGCCAGAGCTGCATGTCCCTGTCGGCTTCTGCGGGAGCGTCCAGGGGAATTACGGTCATGCGCTTGCGCTCCTCGTCGTATCTGACGACGAAGTTCGGTCGCTTCTGGCCGTCCGTCAGCACCCAGACGATTTCGCGCGCGCTTCTGCTGGCGCCACCCGGCGAAAGTTTCGGAAGGCCAGCGAGCACAAGGGCAAGCGCCACCGCGACCAGCAGGCCGGCTACAGCGCTAAGCCGCCAGAACGCGATGTTTCCCCACATTGATCCTCGCGTCTGTTTCCCCGCAGCGGCCGACGATATCGCTGTTTCGAAATCACGCCACGCTGCGTCCGGCATTCTGACATGCGGTAGGCGCTCGGCCAGATCGGAAAAGCGCCGTTCCCATGCGCCGACCAGCGCGGCCAGCGCCGGGTCGGCTTCGATGCGCCGCGCGAAAGCCGCCTGCTCGTCCGCCGGCAGGTTCTGCAGGACGTATTCGGCGGCGGTCTGCCCGTCGCTTCGCTTGACGCGATCCTCCTGGCTCATTGCACAGGACACCATGCGGGTTGTGACCACGGCGCGACCGACCCTCGGCCGCTCCTGCAGGCGCCGGCACGGCCGCTCGCGTATCAGGCTTTCAGATTAGGCGCAGGCCGATGCCGCCCGCCTTGATTCAACTCAATTCGGGCCGCACGAGGCTCTTCGGGCGCAGCCCCGAAACGAAAAACGCTCCGGCCTGTCGAAGCCGGAGCGTAAGCCGCTATTGGCGGCTCCATTCGCCGCCTGGCCGCGGCAGGCGTCAGAGCAGCTTGCAGGCCTCGTCGAAGGCCAGGCGCGGGCTGCGCGGGAACAAGGTCGAGGCGTCGCCGTAACCGAGATTGCAGAGGAAATTGGACTTCACCTTGCCGTCCGGCCAGAACTCGGCGTCGACCTTGGCATTGTCGAATCCCGACATCGGCCCGCAGTCGAGACCGACCGACCGTGCCGCCAGCATGAAATAGGCGCCCTGCAGCGAGGAGTTGCGGAACGCCGTCGTGAAGATCGCCTGTTCGTTGCCGGCGAACCAGTTGCGGGCGTCGAGATTGTGCGGGAACAGCTGCGGCAGCTTCTCGTAGAATTCGAGGTCGTAGCCGATCACCGCCACCACCGGCGCCGCCATCGTCTTGGCCGAGTTGCCGGCGCTGAGGGCGGGCTTCAGCCGCTGCTTGGCGGCATCACTGCGCAGGAACAGGATGCGCGCGGGCGAGCAATTGGCGCTGGTCGGGCCGAACTTCATCAGCTCGTACAATGCGCGCAAGGTATCGTCGCTGACCGGCTTCTTGAGAAAATCGTTGTGCGTGCGGGCATTGCGGAAAATCTGGTCGAGGCTGGCGCTGTCGATTGTGCCGGACATGGATGCTCCTGCGATTTCTGGGGATGGCCGACAGTAGCACGGCGGCGCGACTCGGCGCAAAATGCCGCCATGCCGGCAATGACCTTCCGCACTCTCGCCCTGATCGCCGCCGTCTCCGTCGGCGTTGCGGTTTCGCTCGCCGGAATCGATGGCCGCGCGCAGGCGCCTTTCAAGGGCTTCCTGCTGCAGCCTTTCGAAGGCATCGACATGAATGTGACGTCGCTCGACGTCGCGACCGGCGGCGACATCGTGCTGGCGGCGCTGCTGGCCAACGGTCCGCACCTCGATCCCGGCGTGCGGATCGTGCGCTACGACGCCGCCGGCCGGCGCCTGTGGGAGCGCAATCCCGCACCGCGCGCCGAACTCACCAGCACGGCCATCGCCCGCGCCACCGGCGTCGACGGCACCTTGGTGCTGCTTGACGAGACGCCCAAGGAACAGCCGCAACTGACCCTGCTGCGGCTGAACGGCGCCGGCAACGTGCTTTGGCGGCGCGAGCTGGGACCCGGCGCGGCGTCCGACCTGCTGGTCGGCCCCGATGGCGGCGCCGTGGTGTCCGGCAGCGTCGGCCGGGAAAGGAGCGGCGGCATCGAGGCGCTGGTCATGGCGGTTTCGAGCGACGGGCTGCCGGTGTGGCGCCGGCGCTTCAGCGGCGATGCCGAGGACGGCGGCAACTCCGCCGACATGCTGCGCATGGCCGACGGCAATACGCCGCTGGTCGGCGGACTGGCCGATATCGCCTATGACGACCGCAGCGCGGTCGTGGCGGCGCGAGGCACGGCCATGAAGCTGCGGCCCGACGGCCAGCCAGCCTGGCGCCTGTTCTTCGGCGACGGGCAGTCGCTGACCATGGTCGGCGGCGTCGCTCCCGGCCCGATCGGCGATGCCTATGTGCTGACCGTGACCGAGGCCGCCGGGGCCAGCCAGTTCCTCGAGCTGGTGCGGCTGCGCACCGACGGCAGCATCGCCTGGCGGCGGCCGATCGCCGGGCCGGCCGACCAGGAAATCAACGACATGGTGGCTCTGCCGGGCGGCGGCATCGCCATGGTCGGCTCCGAAGCGCAGGGCGAAGGGGCGCGCTCGGCCATTCTGGTGCTGCTCGACGGCGAAGGCATCGAACGCGCCCGGGTCAACTATCGCGGCTACAAGATGCGCCGGGCGCTGATGCTGCGTCGCCATCCCGCCGGCGGTTTCGTCATCCTGTTCGAAGGCCCGGAACGTGCGGACGACGACGCCACGACGTGGCTCGGCCGGGTCGACGCCGAGGGCCGGTTCTGATCAGCCGTTTCGGCTGGCCGATCCGCCGTCGATGTCCAGCACGATGCCGGAGACGTAGGAAGCGCGTGGCGACGCGAGGAAGACCACGGCATCGGCGATCTCCTCGGGCGTCGCCGGCCGGTCGAACGGCAGACCCTTGAGCGTCTCGCGCCAGCGCTCGGCATCGCCGAACTGGTCCTGGGCCCGCGTCCTGGCGAGCGTCACCATGCGATCGGTCGCCGTCATCGGCGGATTGACGCCGAACACGCGCACGTTGGCGTCGACGCTCTTGCTGCCCAGCGCCTTGGTGAACGCCACCAGCCCGGCATTGCCCATGGTGCCGGCGATGTAGTCGAACATCATGCGGGTGGCCGCCAGGCCGATGACGTTGGCGATGACGCCCGAGCGGCGCGCCTTCATGCGCGCGAAGTACTGGCGGCAGATATTGACGTAGCCGAACACCTTCAGCTCCCACGCCTCGCGCCAGCGCTGCTCGTCGATCGCTTCCACGTCGCCGCCCGGAATGGCGCCGGCGTTGTTCACCAGAATGTCGATATCGGGAAAGGCCTCGACCAGCCGCTCGGCGCTGCCGCGCTGGGCGATGTCCAGGGCCAGCACGTCGACGCCGACATTGTGCCGCTGGCGGATCTGCTGCTGCGCGGCCGCGAGCGTTCCCTGCGTACGGGCCACCAGCACGACGTTGCAGCCTTCGGCGGCGAAGGCCGTCGCCACCGCCAGTCCGATGCCCTTGGATGCGCCGGTAACCAGGACTTTGCTGCCCGCCAGCTTGAGATCCATGCGCCTTCCTCCCCAACCCGGATACCGCCGCATTGCTGCGGCTTCATGGCCTTTCTAGCATAGAGAACGGGCTTGGATAGCGACCCCGGATCGCCCACATTCAAGGTCAGATGAAAAGCGCCGCACCCAGACGCCGTACCGGCGGCCTCCTCTGGCAGCCGTCCCGCCAGGGGCGTCGCCTGGTGCTGGCGCTCGTCGCGTCGGTGCTGTTGCACCTGGCGGTATCGATCCCGATCTTCGTGCCGATCGACCTGTTCGCGGCCCGTCGCGAGCCGCCGCCCGAGCTGATTCCGGTGCAGGTGGTCACCCTGCCGCCCGCCCCGATGCCGCAGGCCGAGCCCGCCCCCCCCAAACCTATGCCTGAGCCCGAACCGCAGAAGGTGGAATTGCCGCCTGCAACGCCGCCACCGCCGGTGACGCCGCAGCAGATCGTCATCGCCACCCGGGCCGAATCGACCCCACCGCAAGGAAACGAGCGCGACACCGCCGCCGACAAGACCGAACCGGAGACGGACAAGCCGATGCCGGCCCCCGAGCAGGCCGAACCGGCCAAACCCGAGCCGCCCAAACCGCAGCCCGAGAAGCCCGAGCCGCCAAAGGCCGAACCGGCGAAACCCGAGCCGGCCAGGCCCGCCATCGCCAGGCCCGAGCCGCGCCGGCTGCCCGAACCCGAGCCGGAAGTCACCGGCGCCATTGCCCTGGCGCGGCCCGTGACGCGGCCGCGCGATCAGATTACCGACGCCGACCACAAGATGCCCCCGGTCGTGGTGCGGCCCAAGCCGCCCGGCCGCGCCGGCAACAGCCTGATGCCGTCATACCCCAGCGCGGCGCGCGCCAACGGATTGCAGGGCCGCGTCGTCCTGCTGGCCGTCATCTCGCCGGACGGCCGGCCGCGGCGCATCGACATCGCCCGTTCGAGCGGTTTCGACCAGCTCGACGAATCGGCGGTGCGCGCGGTCTGGCTGTGGCGCTTCTACCGCACGGACAGCGGTCCGCCGATGGAAGCGACCATCGAGATCCCGCTCGACTTCAAGCTCTAGCCCGGACCGCGCCTTGCGCCAGATCGAGGCTTGATTCCGCCTGCGCGCTCCGCCAAGGTCGGCGCTTCGCCGTTCGAACCATGAATCGGTAGGCCTATCATGCGATTTCTCACGCTCGCTCTGGCGCTGCTTTGTGCCGCTGCGATTACAACCCGGGAGGCAAGCGCCTTGGACAAGGAAAACACCCTCTACATCGAACTCGAATGGGGCCGCGTCGTGATCGAGATGCGCCCCGATCTGGCGCCCAATCACGTGGCGCAGATCAAGCGCCACGCCCGCGCCAAGATCTACGACAACGTGCCGTTCCACCGAGTCATCGACGGTTTCATGGTGCAGACGGGCGATCCGGAGGGCACCGGCATGGGCGGCGCCGGCGAGCGGCTGAAGGCGGAGTTCTCGCGCGAGCCGCACAAGCGCGGCGTGGCGTCGATGGCGCGCACCAACGATCCCAATTCCGCGCGCAGCCAGTTCTTCATCATGCTGGCCGACCATCCCTCGCTCGACGGCCAGTACACGGTCTGGGGCAAGGTGGTCTCGGGCATGGAGCATGTCGACCGGATCAAGAAGGGCGCGCCGGGCAGCGGTCAGGTCACCAACCCGGATCGCATGAAGACCGTCCGCGTCGCCGCCGACGTCGACAAGTAGGACCAGCCGCCCCGGGCCGGGAATGGAAGCCGCGGCACCGTCTTTGCCGTGCAAGGTCTGCGGCGAAACGGCCGTCCTGTTCGACGTCTGCGATTTCGCCAATTTCTGCTTCCGTCCCGCCACCGGTCCGGCCGAGCTCGCAGGCGTCGCGGTCTGGTACTACCGCTGCGCCGCCTGCGGCTTTCTTTTCACGCCGCTTGCCGACGGCTGGAGCGCTGACGATTTCATCGCCCGCATCTACACAAACGACTATGCCCGATTCGATCCGGAAATCGCCGAGGATCGGCCTCGGGCGAACGCGGCGCTGATTGCGCGGCTGTTCGATGCGCATCGCGGTTCGTTGCGGATTCTGGATTTCGGCGGCGCAAGCGGCGCGCTGCGCGACTTTTTGCGCGCCGACGGCTTCGCCGATGTCGCCTCCTACGATCCTTTCGCCGGCGACGGCGGCAGCCTGCCTCCCGGACCGTTCGACCTGGTCACCTGCTTCGAGGTTCTCGAACATGCCAGCGAACCGCAGGCGATGGCCGCAGCTCTGGCCCGGCTTGCGGCGGGCGATGGCCTCATCCTGTTCAGCACGCTGATCCAGCCGCCCGACATAGACATCCAGCGCCTGCGCTGGTGGTACGCGGCCCCGCGCAACGGGCATATCTCGCTCCATACCTCGGAGTCGCTCAAGGCCCTTTGGGCCTCGGCCGGCCTCTCCTTCGCCTCGTTCGGCAACAGCCTGCATTTGGCCTATCGCCGGCTGCCGCCCTTTGCCGCCGGCCTGATTGCACGCTAGGTGCCATAGCCTCCACGATCCGACGGCGTATCGATGTAACGGGCCGTTATGGTCCCCGATCGTCGCCGCTGCCGGGCTCGCGCACGAGGAGATAGGCGAACGACAACAGTACGGCGCCAAAGCCAACCATCAGCCACCCTCCATCGATGAAGCCGGCGATGCCGACGCCGACGAAACAAAGGCCCGGCAGGATCAGGAGAATGCCGCAAAGGACGGCGACGAGCCTCAAGGTTTACCGTGGCCTTTCGGGTGGACCCCGCCAGAAGACGTACCAGGCGAGGATGCCGACCACCGTCAGCAGCCCCAGGCCGATAAGCCCCAGCATGTTGCCATCGCCCAGCCCGCCATCCATGCCGAAGGCGAGGAAACACAGCCCGGGCAGGAACAGCATGCTGCCGACGATCAGCGCGGCGATCTGCTTGCCGTTGAGCGTCACAGCTTCTGCCTCCCGAAAGCGTCGGCATTGGGCCGATGAAGCATGTTGTAGGTGTCGAACGGCACGATGCGTCCGTCGGTGGTGACGAAATGGATGCAGGATCGCTTGACGCCGGCCAGGCAGAAATTGAAGCGATCGAGGAACTGCACGATGGTGACGCGGAAGATGCGGTCGTAGCCGATCTCGGCCGGCGCCTCGACCAGCGGCAGGCAGCACAGCACCTCCTGCAGCACGTTCGCGGAGCGCTGGCCGGCGCAGGACAGCGACAGCAGTTCCATTAGCTTGGCGCGCAGATCGGGATTGCTCTCCAGCGCCACCGAGTTGGGCATCGCCTGCACCAGCGCCTCGGCCGGAAACAGATGCGTCAGCGGCTCGACGCCGCCCTCATGGCGCAGGCCGTAACCGATCGATATGGCTTCCGGATTGCACGGCAGCGGGATCATGTCGTCTTCGCCGAACACGCCCCACTGCTCGATCACGGCGCGGCGGATCTGCGACAGCACGATGCGGTTGGCCGCAGAATCGTAGTCCTGGTTTCGTCCCACATCCTGCACCGGCTGGAAAGTGACGCCGCGTACGCAGGGCCAGGACTGCGCATGCCGCAGCACGTCGCCGATCTCGTGGTCGTTGATGCCGCGCCGAACGACCGCCACGAGCGTGGTCGAAATGCCATGCCGGTCGAGGTTTTCCAGCGCCTGCTGGCGGATGCGGCGCAGATCGGCGCCGCGGATGGTCTGCAGCGCCTCGCGCGACAGCGCGTCGAACTGCAGATAGACCTCGAACCCGCGCCTGAACTCGGCCAGCCGGGCGACGAAATCGGGATCGGTCGCCAGCCGCACGCCGTTGGTGTTCAGCATCACATGCCGGATAGGCCGGGCGCGCGCGGCAGCGATGATGTCGAGAATCTGCGGATGGATGGTCGGTTCGCCGCCGGAGATCTGCAACAGGTCCGGCTCGCCTTCGCTCAACACCAGCAGATCGAGCATGCGTTCGATCTCGCTCAGCGAACGATGGCTGGTCAGTTTCGTCGACGACCCGGCGAAGCAGGTCGGACAGGACAGGTTGCAGGCTTCGTTGACCTCGATCAGCGCCAGGCAGGAGTGCTGCTCGTGGTCGGGACACAGCCCGCAATCGTAAGGGCAACCCTTGTCGATCCTGGTATGGAACATCAACGGCACGTCGCCGGGCTTCAGGTAATCACGGCAACGCTTCCAGTAGGCGGCATCGTCCGATACCAGCGTCTTCTGCACGCCATGTGCCCGGCAGCGCTTGAGATAGAACACCGCATCGTCGTGCTGCACGATTTTTGCCGGCACCAGTTCGAGGCAGGTCTCGCACATCGAGGTCGTCTGGCCGAGAAAGACGTAGGGCCGCGACTTGCGCACCGCCATCGCCGGCATGGGCTGAACCACGTTCATGCGCGCTGCAATTCCTTTCTGGCGAAGAGGACGGCGTAGATCACGAGAGCGATCGACAGCAGGTGGAACAGGTTGAACGGCCCCAGCACTGTGCCATAGGGCTTGAGGAACTCCCAGATGAAGCGCTGGCCGGCATAGATGCCGACGAAAAGATGGAAACCGGCCTTGACGGCGAGGGGGTGGCGGCGATGCAGCATGACGGCGAAAACGGCCAGAAACGCCGCCATGGCTCCGCTCTCGTAGAGTTGCACCGGATGGCGGGCGACGCCGTCGCCGAAATCGTGCCCCCAGGGCAGGTCGGTCGGCGTTCCATGGGTCATGTCCTGCAGCCCGGCCAGAAAGCAGCCGATGCGGCCGACCGCGATCGCCGCCGCGAGCGGCGCCGCAAAACGCAGGCCGGTCGAGCCGACGATGCCGCGCCGCCCTTTCAGCACCTCGACCGCGAGGATGGCGCCGGCAAGCGCGCCTTCGATACTGCGGCCGATGCCCGGCGCGCCGCTCAGCCAGGCGTTGAGCGAACCGAACAGATAGGCGCCGGCCAGCGCGCCGGCCGCCAGCGCCAGCGGATAGAGCGGATCCAGCCGCAACGGCTGCGCCACTGCGACACCGGCCGGCATGGGCAGCCGGACATACACCAGTACGCCGATCAGCACGGCCAGCAGATCGAACAGGCTATGCAGCAGCACGATAACTTCGCAGCGTTTCGTCTACCGCCTGTTCCATCGGCGTGGCCGCGAAGCCAGGCAGCAACTGCCGGCGGCGGGGATCGTCGATCACCACGGCCTCGTCGAACAGGTAGCGCAGTTCGCGCAACTCGCGCAGCACCGGATCGAACAGCGCGGCCAGTCGGAGCAGCGCCCAGGGCAGACGCCGGACCGGCAGATCGGGCCGGCCGGCTCGCTGCGCCACCAGTTGCAGGAATTCGCGCTGGCTGGCGGCGATATGGCCGCGGAAATGCACGATTTCGAACGGCTCGAGCGCGCTGCATTCCGCCAGCAGATCGCATGCAAGCCTGGCCAGGTCGGGGACAAAGGCCCATTGATGCGCGGCGGCGAGATTGCCGAAGACCTGCATCGGCTGTCCGGCGGCAGCATGGCCGAAGATGCGGTCGACATACCCGTTGCGGACCGTCGGACCGAAATAGTCGCCGGCGCGGACGATCAGCACCCGGGCGGCGCCGTCGACGGTCGCCGCCTTCAGCATCGTCTCCAGCCGAACGCGCAACCTGCCCTTGGCGCTGTTGGGCCGCATGCCGGCGGTTTCGGGCAGCGGGGCGTCGATCTGGCGGCCGAAGCCGTAGACGTTGCCCGGGAACACCAGCGTCGCACCCACCGCCCGCGCCGCCCGCAGCGCATTGGCGGTGACGCGCTCCATGTTGGGGGTCCACTGGTGATAGGGGTAGTTGATGCCGTGGACGACGACCGCGCAGCCCTTCGCCGCCGCTTCCAGCCTCGCCGCGTCCAGCGCATCTCCAACGTTGACCTCGATCCCGTCCAGCGTGGCTCGCGCCGGGTCGCGCAGCAACGCCCGCACCGCCCAGCCACGGCTGCGGAGTTCCCGCAGCATGGCGCCGCCGAAACTGCCCGTCGCCCCAAGAACAAGTGCCGACTGCACCATGACCGGGACGGTAGCACAGTGGCGGGCTTCGAGGACGTGGTTCACTGCCTAAAATGCAGGCAGTTGCCGCCACGCCGCGTCCAATCCGCCTGTGTATTCGACAGTGCGACCAATAGGTTGTCAGGATATGCTGCGCCGCGACGGGCGGGAGTCGCGGCAATGCCTTGGCGCAGGGCTTGCATCGGCCACCATCGGCATCGCCGCGGTACTGCGCCAGTTACGGACAGGTCATGAGCATTCACGTCGCCCTGCACCACGAGACGGTCTATCGCTACGAGCGGCCGGTCGGCCTCGGTCCCCAAACCGTCCGCCTGCGGCCGGCGCCGCATTCGCGCACACCGATCCTGTCGTATTCGCTCAAGATCGAACCGGCGCTGCATTTCCTCAACTGGCAGCAGGATCCCTCCGGCAATTACCTGGCGCGGCTGGTGTTCCCGGAGAAGACGCAAAGCTTCAAGGTCGCCGTCGATCTGGTCGCCGACATGGCGGTGATCAATCCATTCGACTTCTTTCTCGATCCGGCGGCCGAAAAATTTCCCTTCGAGTACGACCCTGTGCTCAACGAGGAGCTGGCGCCCTACCGCAAGACGGCGCCGCGCGGGCGGCTGCTCGACGCCTATCTCCAGAGCATCGACCTGACCCCGCGCAACACGGTCGACTTCCTGGTCGCCCTGAACCAGCGCCTGCAACACGAGATTGCCTACGTCATTCGCATGGAGCCCGGCGTGCAGACGCCGGAAACGACGCTGGAGAAGAAGCTGGGCTCGTGCCGCGACACCGGCTGGCTGCTGGTGCAGATCCTGCGCAACCTCGGTTTCGCCGCCCGCTTCGTGTCCGGCTACCTGATCCAGCTCAAGGCAGACGAGAAGTCGCTCGACGGGCCGTCGGGCCCGGAACAGGACTTCACAGACCTGCACGCCTGGTGCGAGGTCTACCTGCCCGGCGCCGGCTGGATCGGCTTCGATCCGACATCAGGGCTGATGGCCGGCGAAGGCCATATTCCGCTGGCCTGCACCCCCGAGCCGCAGAGCGCGGCGCCGATCAGCGGGCTGATGGAAAAGGCCGACGTCGAGTTCGGTTTCGACATGAAAGTCGAACGCATCTTCGAGTCGTCGCGCGTCACCAAACCCTACACCGAGGAGCAATGGAGCCGCATCCAGGCGCTCGGCCACGACGTCGACGCGCGACTGGCCGAGGGCGACGTGCGCCTGACGATGGGTGGCGAGCCGACCTTCGTGTCGATCGACGACATGGACGGAGCGGAGTGGAACACTGCGGCCCTGGGCGAGAACAAGCGCATCCTTGCAGGCCGCCTGTTCCGCCGGCTGGCCGACCGCTTCGCCACCGCCCCGCTGCTGCACTATGGCCAGGGCAAGTGGTATCCCGGCGAGCAGCTGCCACGCTGGGCGCTGACATGCCTGTGGCGCCAGGACGGCGAGAAGATCTGGACCAGGCCCGATCTGTGGGCGCGCGAGGAGAAGCCCGTCGGCGCCGACCAGCTTTCCGCAAGACGCTTCGCCACGGCGCTGACCCGGCGCCTCGGCATCAATCCCGAGTTCGCGATCCCCGCCTACGAGGATTCCTGGTACTACCTCTGGCGCGAGCGCCGCCTGCCGGTCAACGTCGATCCCTTCGAGTCGAACGTCAAGGATCCGCTGGAGCGCGAACGGCTCTCCAGGGTGTTCGAGCAGGGCCTCGATTCGATCGTCGGCTACGTGCTGCCGATCCAGCGCGACAATGGCAACGGACGGCGCTGGAAAAGCGGCGCGTGGTTCCTGCGTCCCGAGCGCCTTTACCTGATCCCCGGCGATTCGCCGGTCGGCTATCGCCTGCCGCTCGATTCGCTGCCCTGGGTCGTCGCCAGGGACTATCCCTTCGCAGCCGAAAACGACCCGATGGCGCCGCAGGACAAGCTGCCCAAGCGCCAGAGCTTCGAACGAGGCGCCAGCGCCGCCCTGTCGGGCGAAAACATGCCCGGCCGACGCGAACAGGTTCTGCCGCCGCGGCCGGTCAAAGGCGAATCGGCGCCCTGGGTGGTGCGGACCGCCATGGTGTTCGAACCGCGCGACGGGCATCTGCACGTCTTCATGCCGCCGACCTACACCGCCGAAGACTATCTCGACCTGGTCACCGCGATCGAGGAGACGGCGAGCGAACTGTCGCAGCCGATCTTCATTGAGGGCTACCTGCCGCCCGCCGATCCGCGGCTGGTGCATTTCTCGGTGACGCCGGATCCGGGCGTGATCGAAGTGAACATCCATCCTGCCGCCAAATGGGACGAGCTGCTCGACCGCACCACCGCCGTGTACGAAGAGGCGCGCCAGTGCCGGCTGGGCAGCGAGAAGTTCATGCTCGACGGCCGCCATGTCGGCACCGGCGGCGGCAATCACATGGTCATGGGCGGCACGACGCCGGCCGATTCGCC
>JBFWZG010000011.1:9513-10755 GCA_050185515.1 Reyranellaceae bacterium | reverse complement strand
TGCAACGGCCGTCGCCTGCCGCTGCGGCCGACGGGCGTCGAAGGCGAATACGTCGCCGGCGTGCGCTATCGCGCCTGGCAGCCGCCTTCGGGACTGCATCCCACCATTCCGCCCGATGCGCCGCTGGTGTTCGACCTGTTCGACGCCTGGAACCGCCGCTCTCTCGGCGGCTGCACCTATCACGTGGCGCATCCCGGCGGGCGCAACTTCGAGCAGTTCCCGGTCAACGCCAACGCCGCCGAGGCGCGGCGACGCGCCCGCTTCTTCCCGTTCGGACACAGCCAGGGCGCGGCGCTGCCCGATCCCGAGGCGACAGCGCCGGAGCACCCGCTGACCCTCGATCTTCGCTGGCAGCGCAAAGGCTGATAAAGTCCGCCCCCCGCAACCGAGATCGCCGCAGGCGCAGTTCCGATCGCCTATGTCCACCGTTCCCGAAGAGAGAGCCGCGCCGGCGCTCGCCGACCTCGCCACGGCCTTCGACGAGATGGTCACCGGGCAGGGCGGCGTGCGACCGCACTGGCAGCCATTGCTCAGCGCGGTCAATTCCCTGCCCGGCACGGGTCTGGCGGAGCGCACCGAGAACGCCAGCCGCCTGCTGGCCGAGGATGGGGCGCTCTACAATGCCTATGCCGATCCGCGCGGTCTTGGACAGCAATGGCAGTTCGATCTGCTGCCGATCATCATCCAGGCGCAGGAATGGACCGTCGTGGAGGCCGGGCTGACGCAGCGCGCCAGACTGCTCGACGCGCTGCTGTCGGACATCTACGGCCGCCAGCGATTGCTGCGCGATGGCCTGCTGCCGCCGGCGCTGGTGTTTCCCAATCCCGAGTTTCTGCGACCCTGCCGCGATCCCGACATGCCGCCGGTCGGCATGCTGCAATGCTATGCCGCCGACCTCGTCCGGCTGCCCGACGGCGCATGGTCGGTACTGGCCGATCGCACGCAACTGGCGGCCGGCGTCGGCTACGCGCTGGAGAACCGCCGGGTGCTGGCGCGCACCATGCCGGAGGCGTTCCGCACCCAGCCGGTCAACTCGCTGCGGCCGTTCTTCGACCTGTGGCAGAACGCGCTGCAGAGCCTGGCCGCGCCGACACGCAACAGCCCGCATATGGCGCTGCTGACCCCGGGACCGGAACACGACGCCTACTTCGAACACGTCTACCTGGCGCGCGCGCTGGGCCTGACCTCGGTCGAGGGCGCCGACCTGGCGCTGCGCGACGGACGAGTGGCGATGAAGACGCT
>JBFWZG010000011.1:0-9413 GCA_050185515.1 Reyranellaceae bacterium | reverse complement strand
GCGCCATTGCAGCACCACGGCATCGGCAAGGACGTCTGGGTACTGAGCGAGGACGGCAGCCGGTCCGTCAGCGTCGGCGCGCCGGCGCCGCAACGGCTGACGCCCGAACGCGCCGGCGCCGTGCTGCCCAGCCGCGCCGCCGACAATCTCTTCTGGCTGGGGCGCTACGTCGAACGCCTCGACAACGGATCGCGCCTGCTGCGCGCGGCGCTGTGGCGGCTGGCGACCGGCACGCTGGGCCCGCGCGACATGGCCGAACTGCGCGCCATCGCCCATTCGCTCGAGCACTTCAGCCTGATCGACACCGCCGCCGCCCAGGCGCCGCCCGATTCGCGCGTGCTGGCGCAGGCGCTGACGCAGGCGGCGGGGCCGGAGCAGCCGCTGCACGACACGTTCCGCGCCATACAGCGCATCGGCGCCACCGTCCGCGACCGACTGTCCGGCGACATGTGGCAGGCCATCAACCAGATGCTGGGCGAGGCCAGGCGCCGGCTGGACTACGGCTACGGCGACATCGACCGGCTGATCGCCGCGCTGGACGACCTGATCCGCTTTTCCGCCACCTTCTCCGGTCTGGCGTCGGAGAACATGACGCGCGGGCCCGGCTGGCGCTTCCTCGATATCGGCCGCCGCATCGAGCGCGGCGTGTTCATCGGCCAGGGCGCGCTGGGCGCCTTCATGCTGCAGCCGGTGGCCTGGGAGCCGGCGATGCGGCTGGCGCTCGAGCTTTGCGACTCGACCATCACCTATCGCTCGCGCTACCTGGCGGCGTTACAGCCGGCGCCGGTGCTCGACCTCGTGCTGGCCGACGACAGCAATCCGCGCTCCCTCTCCTTCCAGTTGCGACGGCTGGACGAGCATCTGGAGGCGCTGCCCAACCGCACCGGCGATCTCACCGTGCTGCCGGTGGCCGAGATCGCCAACGATCTCAACGCCGTCGTGCGGCTGTTCGAGCGCGGCGATGCCGGCCGACAAAGCGAAGGCGCGCCGCTTGCCATGCTGCGCGACCTGCTGGACGAGAGCGCGCACGGGCTGCGCTCGCTGTCCAACGCCATCACGCGCACCTATTTCACCCACGTGCCGGCGGCGCAGGCATTGGGCTCGCAGCGGGCGGCCCAGAGGCGATAGATGCTGTACGAGCTGTCCCATCGCACCAGCTATTCCTATGCCAGCCCGGTCGATCTGGCGTGGCACGCGCTGCATCTGAAAGCCCGCGCCCTGCCGCACCAACTTGTGCTGTCCTCCGAAATCATCTCCGCCCCGCGCGCCAGCGAGATCCGCGAATCGGTCGACCATTTCGGCAATCTGGTGACCTATCTGGCGATCAAGGAAACCCACGACAATTTCATCGTCGAGGTCCGCAGCCGGGTCGACGTCGCCTTCCCGTCAATCGGCGATCCGGCCGCCAGCCCGGCCTGGGAGAGCGTCCGCGACGCGCTATGGAACGACGGCTTCCCGCATGCCGTCGAAGCCAGCGAGTTCGTGCATCGCTCGCCGCTGATCGCCGGCCATCCCGAACTGCTCGACTACGCCCTGCCCTCCTTCGCGCCCGGCCGGCCGATAGCCGAAGCCGCAATCGACCTGACGCATCGCATCAAGGCCGACTTCGCCTACGATCCGGACGCCACCGACATCTCGACGCCGCTGCTGCAGGTTCTCAAGCTGCGGCGCGGCGTTTGCCAGGACTTCGCGCATGTGCAGATCGGCTGCCTGCGGTCGCTCGGCCTGTCGGCGCGCTATGTCTCGGGCTACATCCGCACGCGCCCGCGGCCGGGCCAGGAGGCCCTGCGCGGCGCCGACGCCAGCCATGCCTGGGTTTCGGTATGGAGCGGCGAGGCGATGGGCTGGATCGACGTCGATCCGACCAACGATCTGGTGGTCAGCGACCAGCACGTGCTGGTGGCGTGGGGCCGCGATTTCTCCGACGTCAGCCCGGTCCGCGGCGTGATCCTGGGCGGCGGTCACCATACGTTCGGCGTCGCGGTCGACCTCAAGCCGGTCAACGACGCGGCCTGACCTTCTCTAGCACTTCAGGACCGCGGCGCCCTGCAATCGGCCATGTCGCAGATCGTCGAGCGCGCGGCTGGCGCCATCGAGGCTGTATTCGACGACATGCATACGGATGGGAACGCGCGGCGCCAGGGCGAGAAACGCCTCGCCATCCGCCCGCGTCAGGTTGGCGACCGACACGATCTCCCGTTCCATCCACAGCAGTTCGTAGGGAAAGGCCGGAATATCGCTCATATGGATGCCGGCGCAGACCACCCGGCCGCCAGGTCGGATAGCGCGCAATGCCAGTGGCACCAGCGCACCGACGGGCGCGAAAATCAGCGCCGCATCGAGTTGTTCGGGCGGCACGACATCGGAGCCGGCGGCCCAGACCGCGCCGAGGTCGCGGGCGAAATCCTGCGCCGCCTCGTCGCCGGGCCGCGTGAAGGCGAATACCGAACGGCCTTGATGGCGCGCCACCTGGGCAACGATATGGGCGGCGGCGCCGAACCCGTAGATGCCGATGCGCCGCGCGTCTCCCGCCTTGGCCAGCGCCCGATAGCCGATCAGCCCGGCGCACAGCAGCGGCGCGGCTTCCGCATCGCTCAGCGCATCGTCGAGCGGAAAGCAGTAGCGCGCATCGGCGACGGCGTACTCGGCATAACCGCCATCGATCTGGTACCCGGTGAATCTGGCATTGGGACAGAGATTCTCGCGCCCGGCGCGGCATTCGGCGCAGACGCCGCAGGTCCATCCCAGCCATGGCACGCCGATCCGCTGGCCTTCGCGCAACCCTACCCCGGCGCCGGTCGCGACGATTCGGCCGACGATCTCGTGCCCCGGTACGATGGGCAGTCGCGGATGCTGCAATTCGCCGTCCACGACATGCAGATCGGTGCGACAGACGCCGCAGGCGCCGACCCGGACCAGCACCTGGCCCGGACCGGGGCGCGGTCTGGCGATCCGGCGCAGCGTCAGGCCGGCACCCGGTCGGTCCAGCACCATTGCACGCATAGTTAGCTGCTCGGACATGATTTCGATCCGCGTTTCGCAATCGATCAACGATAGGCGACGAACCGACGCCGGCAATTGATCCAGCGCAAGCGAAACTAAACGGAGCGCGCCGGTCCGAAGCGCAGCGAGGCGATCAGCGCCGATGGCCCTTGCGCCGCGGGCAGGACGATCCGCCGCAGCAGCGCCAGCGCCCGCTCCACCGCTGCGGGTTTCTCCGCTGCTTCCGTACGGGTCGCCAGCACGAGATCGCACAGCACTGAAACCCGCGACACCTTGCCGTCGCGACCGATCTCGGCCCGCAGGGTCAGCACGCCGTCCAGTTCCCTGGCCTCGATACCGAGCCGCGCCAGATCCCGGATCAGCCGCGGCCGCAGCCGGCCCAGCGCTTCGCCCGGCAGCGTGCCCAGCAGCACGGGTTCAACGGCCACGAGCGCGCCGACGATTGCGGGGCAATCGCTCTCGTCAGGCTTGCAAACGCGGGCCGCCTCGACCGTGGCGGACAGTGCCAGCCTGTCGCGCGGCTTGCCGGCCGCCGCCGATGCCGGCAGCCAATGGACGAACCGCAAAGCAGCCGCGGAAGGCGAATGGCGATCGCTGGCGTCGATCGACACCTTCATGGCTGGCGACGGCATGAGGCCGTACCGCAGCAACGCCCAGGTCTCAAGGTGTTCGCGATAGCGTGCGGCGAGCTTCTGGCCGAATGCGGCCTGAGGCGACAAGGCAGAGGCATCGCTGGCGCCAGCGTCCCAGGCAGCGCGCAGCTCGCCGGCGAAGCTGCAGAAACCGTCGTGAATGGCCGGCAGGACGACGCCCGGCACCATCAGCCGATCGGGCCGTTGGGCGCCACCAGGATCTTGCCGTCGCGGCCGTAGCCTTCGCTGTGCCGCAGCGCCTGCGCGATCTCCTCGATCGGGTAGATCTTCTCGACTTTCACGTCGATGCGCCCGTCGGCAATGCGCTGCGCCAGCAGGTCGTAGAGCGCGGTGATTTGCGTCCGATCGCGACGCATAAGGAAACGCCCCAGCATGAAGCCGGTCACCGTCACGCCGCGGAACACCAGCGCATGGGTGGGGGCCGCGCTGTCCTCGCCCGCCAGCCCGCCATAGACGCAGACCGTGCCGCCGTCGCACACGGCATCGACCAGCTTGCGCGTCGCCTGGCCGCCGACGCAGTCGATCGCCAGCCGCACCGGCGCGCCGCCGGCCGCCGCGCGCACCCTGGCCGCCAGATCGCCGCCATCGTCGACCACCACCTTGTCCCCGCCCAGCGATTCGACCAGGGCGCGCAGCTCGGGTCGACGCACGACATTGACGGTATGCAGACCGCGCTCGCGCGCCAGGCCGACGAGGATCCTGCCGACCGCCGAGTTGGCGCCGTTCTGCACGATCCAGTCGCCCGGCTGCAGATCGACGATGTCCTCCAGCAGCAGCCACGCGGTCGGCGGATTGATGCGCAGCATCGCCGCCTGCGCCAGCGGGATGTCGTCGCGCACCTTGATCGCCTGGTCGGCGGCGATGCGCCGGCGCTGCGTCCAGTTCTCGCGCTGCAGGCTGATGATGCGGTCGCCGGGCTTCAGGTCGGAGACGCCGGCGCCGACCTTGATGACGCGGCCGATGCTTTCCGCGCCCGGCGTGGCGGGCAGCGGCGGCTGGCTGGCGTAGCGGCCGGTCATGAAGGAGAGATCGGCGGGATTGATGGGAAACGCCAGCACCTCGAACACGATCTCGCCGGCGCCGGGCTCGCCCACGTCAGCAACCTCGACGCAGTGGCCGACCTGGGACGGCGTGCCGAAAGCGGCGAACTGGACCTGCTTCATGCTTCTCCCCCTCGTGAACTGCAGCCGATGCTGCGACGAGGCGGGCGCCAATGCAATGCGCGGCCTAGCTCAGGCCCAGAGCCTTGGCGGCATGGACCGCCAGCCCCAGCAGCAGGGCCACGCCCGTCATGGCAAGACCCTCGACTGTCACCCGCCGCCAGCTCTTGCGTCTGCGATACGCCGTCATGGAGCCCTCCCTGCCATTGCCTTGCCGATTGCAGCCCTCGGACCGGGCGGTCTGTGGGTGAAATCGGGGCAAAACTGCGATTCCTGCAGGCAAGACCCACTGTTGCTGCAGGGCGGGCCGCTTGCGGCGCACAATGGCCGCGGGCTATGGTCCGGCCGCGAATTTCCGCGCCTTCCGAAGGGAGTTTTCGTCATGGCCTTCCTTGCCCAGCGTCTGGGCCGCATCAAGCCGTCGCCGACCATCGCCGTCACCACGCGGGCGGCGGAGCTTAAAGCGGAGGGTCGCGACGTCATCGGGCTGGGCGCCGGCGAGCCGGATTTCGACACGCCGCAGCACATCAAGGATGCCGCCGTCGCGGCCATGGCGCGCGGCGACACCAAGTACACCCCGACCGCCGGCACACTGGCGCTGCGACAGGCGATCTGCGCCAAGCTCAAGCGCGATCACGGGCTGGAATACCAGCCCAACCAGGTGATCGTCGGCTCGGGCGGCAAGCAGGTGATCTACAACGCGCTGATGGCGACGCTCGATCCGGGCGACGAGGTGATCATCCCCGCGCCGTACTGGGTCTCCTACCCCGACATGGTGCTGCTGGCCGAGGGCACGCCCGTTGTGGTGGTCGGCGCCGCCGACAAGGGCTTCAAGATCCAGCCGGCGGACCTCGAGAAGGCGATCACGCCGCGCACCAAGTGGATCATCCTGAACTCGCCGTCCAACCCGACCGGCGCCGCCTACAGCAAGGCCGAAATGAAGGCGCTGACCGACGTTCTGGTGCGCCATCCGCAGGTCTGGGTGCTCACCGACGACATGTACGAAAAGATCGTCTACGACGATTTCGAGTTCTGCACACCGGCCCAGGTCGAGCCCAGGCTGTACGACCGCACGCTGACGATGAACGGCGTGTCGAAGGCCTACTGCATGACCGGCTGGCGCATCGGCTACGCCGCCGGCCCGGCGGCGCTGATCAAGGCGATGGACACCATCCAGTCGCAGAGCACGTCGAACGCCTCGTCGATCAGCCAGGCGGCGTCGGTCGCCGCACTGAACGGACCGGAGGACTTCATCCGCAGCCAGAACGAGGTCTTCAAGCAGCGCCGCGATCTCGTCGTCTCGATGCTGAACCAGGCCAAGGGCCTGCACTGCCCGCGGCCGGAGGGCGCGTTCTACGTGTTTCCCTCCTGCGCCGGCGTGATCGGCAAGAAGACGCCGCAGGGCAAGGTTCTGGAAACCGACACCGACTTCGTCAACTACCTGCTGGAAAGCGAGGGCGTTGCCGTTGTCCAAGGTTCCGCCTTCGGCCTGGCGCCGCATTTCCGCATTTCCTACGCCACCGCCACCGAGGCGCTGGAAGAGGCATGCCGGCGCATCCAGCGCGCTTGCGCGGCGTTGCAGTAGGCGACGCACATTCCCCGACAAAGGGCGGCCGCGGCCGCCCTTTTTTGTTGCGGCCGGCCCGGAGCGCTGCGGGTTGACGCCTTCGCGCCGGGGTGAAAGCATCGACCATCCGACAACACCCTGGCGACGGTTTCCGAGTCCGGTGTGTAGCGTCAAACCGGCTGCCCGGGTCCACTCGCGGATGCTTCATCCGCGACAGGGAGATGCGGCCATGACCAATCCGATGAACGCAAGTGGAACCCGAACCGGCAGACAACCGCGCGCCGTGGCGCTGTGCGGCCCCTATCTCAGCGGCAAGACCAGCCTGCTGGAGAGCCTGCTCTTCGCCGCCGGCGCCATTCCCCGCAAAGGCAGCGCGCGCGACAAGACCCTGACCGGCGACGCCGGGGCGGAGGCGCGCGCCCGGCAGATGACCCTCGACGTCAATCTGGCGCATGCCGAATGGATGGGCGACACCTTCCATTTCCTCGACTGCCCGGGCTCGATCGAATTCCAGCACGAAGCGGCAGCCGCCCTGATGGCTGCCGACGCCGCGATCGTGGTCTGCGAGCCCGATCCGTCGCGCGCCATCGCCATCGGGCCATTGCTGCGGCTGCTCGAGGACCGTCACATCCCGCACATGATCTTCGTCAACAAGATGGAGAACGCCAGCGCCCGCGTGCGCGATCTGATGGCCGCCCTGCAATCGGTGTCGAACCGCAAGCTGCTGCTGCGCCAGGTGCCGATCCGCACCGCCGGCAAGGATGGCGCGGAGGAAATTTCCGGCTATGTCGATCTGGTCAGCGAGCGCGCCTATCGCTACCAGCCGGGCCGCCCGTCGGATCTCATCGAAATGCCGAAGGAGATGCTGCCGCGCGAAGCCGAGGCGCGGCGCGAGATGCTGGAATCTCTGGCCGACTACGACGACACGCTGCTCGAGCAGCTGCTCGACGACGTGGCGCCCGAGAAGAGCGCCATCTATCGCGACATACGCGACGAATTCGCCCAGGAGCTCATCGTGCCGGTGCTGCTGGGCAGCGCCGAGCGCGACCACGGCATCCAGCGTCTGTGGAAAGCGCTGCGGCACGACGTGCCCGATGTCGCCGATACGCTGCGGCGGCGCGGGATCGAAGGCGAAGGCCTTCTGATCGAAGCGTTCAAGACGCTGCATCAGGCGCATACCGGCAAGCTGACGCTGGCGCGGCTATGGCGCGGCACGATCGCCGACGGGCAGACGGTCGCCGGCCAGCGGATCGGCGGATTGTACGGCCTGCAAGGCGGCGCTCAGGCGAAACTGGGCAGGGCGGAAGCCGGATCGGTGATCGGGCTGGCCAAGCTCGACGCGCTGGCCACCGGCCAGAAAATGACCGAGACGGGCATCCTCGACGCCGCCGAGGACTGGCCGTCGGCGCCGCCGCCGGTATTCTTCCTCGCCATCTCGCCGCGCAACCGCACCGACGACGTCAAGCTGTCGGCGGCTCTGGCGAAGCTGTGCGAGGAAGACGGCGCGCTGGCGATGGAGCATCGGCCCGAATCGGCCGAACTGGTCCTTTCGGGCCAGGGCGAGATCCATCTGCAGGTGGCGCTAGAGCGGCTGGCGACCCGCTTCAACGTGCCGGTCGACAGCGTGCTGCCGAAGGTGGCGTATCGCGAGACGATACGGCGCGGCGCCGCCTCGCATGGCCGCTACAAGCGGCAGACCGGCGGCCACGGGCAGTTCGGCGACGTCAAGATCGACATCAAGCCCCTGCCGCGCGGCAGCGGCATCGTCTTCGCCGAAACCGTGGTCGGCGGCGCCATCCCGCGCCAGTACATTCCCGGCGTCGAGGCGGGCGTGCGCGACTATCTGCGCCAGGGTCCGCTGGGTTTTCCCGTGGTCGACGTGTCGGTGACCCTGACCGATGGCTCGTTCCACAGCGTCGACAGTTCCGAGCAGTCGTTCCGCCAGGCCGCGCGGATTGCGATGACCGAAGGCATGGCGAAATGCGATCCGGTCCTGCTAGAGCCGATCCTGAAGGTCACGATCCAGGTGCCCAACGAGGCGACGGCCAAGGCGCAGCGTCTGATCTCGACGCGACGCGGCCAGATTCTCGGCTTCGACGCCCGCGACGGCTGGCGCGGCTGGGACGAGGTGACCGCGCTGATGCCGGAAGCCGAGATGGCCGGGCTGATCGTCGAGATCCGCTCTCTGACTTTCGGCGTCGGCACCTACCGTGCCGAATTCGACCATCTGCAGGAACTGGGCGGCAGGCTGGCCGAGCGGGCGCGGCAACAGGCGACCGCGGCGGCCTGAGGCGGGGCTTATGGTGTTTTTTGACCTGGGCTAGACTGTGACCAGCTGCGGAGGACGCCAATGGCCGCCAGTTTCTTCGACCGCCAGCTGGCGATGTACGCCAGCTACCATCGCGACGCGCGCAACCGCGCGACGCATTTCGTCGGCATACCGCTGATCATCTTCTCGCTGCTGGTGCCGCTGTGCTGGCTGCGTTTCGAGCTCGGCGGGGTCGTGCTGAGCGCCGGTCTGCTGGTCGGCCTGGCCGTGCTCGGCCTGTGGATCGCGCTCGACAGGGTGCTGGGCCTGGCGCTGGTGCTGTTCCTGGCGCCGGCCTGGTACGTCGCCGACCGCATCGCCACCGACGGCAGCCAGGCGACGGGGTGGATCGTGTTCGCCGTCACCTTCGTCGGCGGCTGGATCCTGCAGCTCGTCGGCCACGTTTTCGAGGGCAAGCGGCCGGCCCTGGTCAGCAATCTCTTCCAGGCGCTGATCGCGCCGATGTTCCTGGCGCTGGAAGTGCTGATCTGGCTCGGCCTGCGCCGCGAAGAACCTCATGCCGAGGCGCCCGTACGCCGCTGAATTTCAAGTCACGCCATGGTGACTTGCCTGGAGGCTGGCATCGGCCTAGATCGGATTCGGCAAGGTGGAGGTAACGCATGCTGATCAAGCGCAGGCGCGGATGGGAGCTGCCCGAGAGCGCGGCAACGCCGGAAGCGGTCTATCTCAATCGGCGGCAGCTCATGCGCGGCGCGGCCGGC
>JBFWZG010000010.1:0-38508 GCA_050185515.1 Reyranellaceae bacterium | reverse complement strand
TGTTGTCGGCGACCAGCAGCATCTCCGCCGTGCGGCCCCAGCCGATCAGTCGCGGCAGCAGCGCCGCCTCGACCACCGATGGCACCCCGACCTTGACCTCGGGCATGCCGAACACAGCATTGTCGGAGGCGATGCGCATGTCGCACGCGGCCGCCACCTCGAGCCCGGCGCCGAGGCAATAGCCGTTGACGCGGGCGATGCTCGGCACCGGCAGCTCGCGCATCGCCAGGCAGCAGCCATGCACCTGGGTGATGAAGGCGCGCGCGCCCGCCGGATCCAGCCCGGCCATCTGGTAGATGTCGGCGCCGCCGATGAAGGATTTGCCGCCGGCGCCGGTCAGCACCACCGCGCGCAGCTCCTCGTCGCTGGCCAGCGTCCGCACCGTGGCGATGAACTCCTCCATCAGGGCAAGGTTCATCGTATTGAGCTTGCGCTCGTTCTCGATCGACACATGCGCGACCTTGCCGCCTGCATGGCTGTCGGTCCGAACGCCTATCTGTCTGGTGCTGACGCCTGTCATTCCATTATCCGATCCTTGCGCCCGGACATATACGGGCGTTCACCTCAATAGCGCCGGGGCCGACCATTGTCCACGGCGGCCGGGCCGCGGTACCGGCTGGCGAAAGCGGCATCGGCTCCAGCGGCTGAGATGCTCGCGCGGCAGAATCATGCAAGACAGAGCCCGGCCGCCAACATATGCAACGGGCATGGAGACATTGCTCGGTTTCGTTGCCGTGGGCGTGGCGCTGGCCGGCAGCCCCGGCCCGAACACCCTCAGCCTGGCGGCGGCGGGGCGGCCTTCGGCGTGCGTCGCAGCCTTGGATTCATGCTGGGTATCGATCTCGGCATGGTCGCGGTGATGGTGGTCGCCGCCGCTGGACTGACCGCAACGCTCATGGCCGTTCCCGGCGCCGGCCCCGTGCTCGTCGCGCTCGCCGCAATCTATTTCCTCCAGCTCGCCTGGCGTATTGCGACGGCGCTGCCATTGACCGAGACCAGCACGCAGACCCGACCACCCTCACCGCTCGCCGGCTTCCTGCTGTCGCTGGTCAATCCCAAAGGCTACGCCGCGATGGCGGCGCTGTTCTCGGGCTTCACGCTGGAGGGGAGCCACGCCGCGGGCGATGCCCTGGCGAAGATCGGGTTGCTGACGGCAGTGATCGCCGCGGTCAATGTCGCCTGGCTGCTGCTGGGAACGGCGCTGACCCGCGCCTTCCGCCATCCGCGGCTCAACCGTGTCGTCAACAGCGTCTTCGCCGTCCTGCTGCTGGCGTCGCTGCTGCCGCTCGTTCTCTAGGTCGGTCGACGGAAGTCTTCGCCCGAGCCGAAACCGGATCTGCCATCCAGCAGGCCCTGCCCGGGCACGTGGCACAGTTCCAGACGAATGCCGTCGGGGTCCTCGAACAGCACGTAGTAATATCCCGGCGCCCAGCCGCCTTCCTGCGGGCCGCGGACTATCGTGGCGTTCGCCCCGCGCAGGAACTCGCCCAACCGATCGACGTCCTCCCGCGCCTTGGCGCGGAAGCACAGATGATGTAGGCCGACGCGGTATTGTACGAAGCGCTGGCCGCGATGCGCCTCCTCGGCCGGCTGAATGCCGAGCGCAGTGCGGCCGCCGACCCAGTACGCGAAACCCTCGTTGTCGAAGACCTTGCTCATACCGAGAAACGGCAGCAGCCCGCCGTAGAACGCGCGCGCCTTCTCAAAACTGGAGACGGTCAGAATGACGTGCGCCATGCCGTTGATTTCGACCATCGTCCTTCTCCTAGTCGCGCCGCTGGAACTGGGTGGCGCCGAACATGATCTCGCGCGCTTCGCTTTCGTTGGGCACGCCCGTCAGATGCTGGCGCAGCAGATCCAACCCGCGCTGCACCGCCGGGCGATTGCGGATGGCGCCGTACCAGCGTCTCACCTGCGGATAGGCGTCGAGGCTGAGATTGGCCAGCTTGTGGATCCGCACCCAGGGAAAGCAGGCGATGTCGGCGATCGAGTACTCGTCGGCGAGGAATTCGTGGCTCGCAAGATGCGCGTCCATCACGGCAAGCAGCCGATGACCCTCGTTGGTGTAGCGCTCGATGGCATAGGGATGTTTCTCGGATGCGTAATTCCAGAAATGCTGTCCCTGGCCAAGCATCGGTCCGAGCCCCGCCATCTGCCACATCAGCCACGAGATCGCCTCCTGCCGGCCTGCAGGATCCTTGGGCAGGAAGCGTCCGAATTTTTCGGCGAGATAGAGCAGGATCGCGCCGGATTCGAACACCCGGATCGGCGGTCGGCCCGCCACGACATGATCCAGCAAGGCGGGGATGCGCCGATTGGGATTGATGGCGACAAACCCGGGCGTCATCTGCGCGCCCTTGAAGATGTCGACGGGCACCAGCTTGTAGGGTACGCCGAGTTCTTCGAGCAGAATATGCGGCTTGTGCCCGTTCGGGGTCGCCCAGCTATGGAGTTCGAGAGTCATGGCGCATCGCTCCTCAGCGTCCGATGAACTTCGCCGGACGCTTATCGGTGAAGGCAGCGAACCCCTCGCGCGCGTCGTCGGAATTGAACAGCAGTCCGATGTTGCGTCGCTCGCTGGCCAGGCCCGCTTCCAGCGGCTGCCCGATGCCGTCCCAGACCGAGCGCTTGATCTTGCCGATCGCGAAGGTCGCGGCGGCGGCCAGCCTGCCGGCGAAGGCGGCTGTCCGTTCGGCGAGTTCCTCCGCCTCGTAAAGATGATCGACGAGACCGATACGGTGGGCGTCTTCGGGCGACACCGGCACCCCGGTGATCATCATTTCCAGCGCCCGGCTGGCGCCGATCAGGGCTGGTAGCCGCTGCGTGCCGCCATTACCCGGCAGAATACCCAGCGTTACTTCCGGCAGGCCGAGCTTGTACCGGCCCATGGCGGCGAAGCGCAGATCGCAGGCCAGCGCGAACTCGAGCCCGCCTCCCAGCGCGTGGCCGGCAATCTCGGCGATGTAGATCTTGTTGCTCGTTCCGATGCGGCTGAGGCATTCATGCGCAAGTGCAATGAAATCCTGGTTCTGGCGCGGCGTATTGGCGAGGAAGCGCTTGATGTCGGCTCCGCCGCAGAAGAAGCCCGGCAAGGAGGAGCGCAGCACCACGACTTTGCAGTCCGCATCCCTCTCTGCGGCGGTGATGGCGGCATCGAGTTCGCGGATGACGTCGATATGGTAGGAGTTTGCCGGCGGCCGGTGCATTTCGATGCGGCCAACGCCGTCGGCGCAACCGTAGTTGATGTCGCTCATGCTGTTTCCTCCGATGCGGATACGATGCCCGCCGCGCTCTCTCGCAGCCTTGTCTTGAGAATTTTGCCGGCGGCATTGCGCGGCAACGCGTCCACCAGGACGAATCTGCGCGGCACCTTGTAGCGGGCCAGATGCCGGCTGCAGTGCGTGGCCAGAGCCTCGGGCGTGGGCCGCCGGCCGCGACGCGGCACGACGAACGCCAGCCCGGTCTCGCCCCATCTCTCATCGAGCATGCCGACCACGGCGCATTCCTCGACGCCTTCGGCCTGCGCCAGCACGCGCTCGACCTCGGCGGGATAGACGTTCTCGCCGCCGGAGATGAACATGTCCTTCCACCGGTCGACGATGTAGTGGAAACCTTCGTCGTCGCGCCAGGCGGCGTCGCCGGTGCGGAACCAGCCATCGGCGACGAAAGCCTCGCGCGTCGCCTCCGCCCGGCTCCAGTAGCCGGGCGTAACCATCGGTCCACGCACCAGCAATTCCCCGACTGCGCCCACCGGCACCGGCCGCGCCTCGGCATCGGCGATCAAGGTCTCGGCGAACATGGCGGGCAGGCCGGACGAGGAAAGGCGATCGAGCGGCATTCGGGGTGGCGCGATCAGCGCCAGCGGACCGACCTCCGTCATGCCCCAGCATTGGCGCAGATTGAGCCCCTGCGTGGCGTAGCGTTCGATCAGCGGCGGCGGACAGGGCGCGCCGGCCACTGCCAGGCCGCGCAGCCTTTTGGGGTCGAGCGCATCGAAACCCGACTCGGCAGCCAGAGCGGCGTGAATCGTGGGAACGCCCAGCATATGGCTGACGCCGCCCGCACCCAGCATCGCGACGACGCGCGCGGCGTCGAAATCGCGCAGAACCAGATTCGTGCCACCAGCGAAGAAGACCGGATTGGCGAACACGTTCAAGCCGCCGGTATGGAAGGTCGGCAGCACGACAAGATTGCGACTGTCGCCGTCGATGCCGAAAGCGGCGCACAGGGTGACGGCGTTGACGAAGGCCATCCGGTAGGTGATCTGCGCGCCTTTCGGCCGACCGGTGGTGCCGGAGGTGTAGATCATGGCCCAGATATCGGTATCGGCCGTCGGTGCCGGTACGAGCTGGTCCGAAGCCGCCGCCAGTCCCGTTTCGTACGGACCGGACAGCCCACTGTCCATCTGCACCAGACCGCGCAGGAGCACCCGATCCCTGATTGCCCGGGCCTGCGCCTCGAACTCCGCGCCATGGAACAGGACGACGGCGGCGGCATCGGCAGCGATGAATTGCAGCTCATCCGGGGCCAGACGCCAGTTCAGCGGCACGAACACCGCCCCGAGGCGCTGGCAGGCGAACTGCAGTTCGAACACGTCGCTGTCGTTCTTCGCCAGCACCAGCACACGATCGCCGCGCCGCACGCCGAACCCGGCCTTCAGCCAGTTGGCCAGACGGGCGATGCGTCGGTCGAAGGCCGCATAGGTGAGTTCACGCGCCGAAGCCAGGTCGACGCAGGCGAGGCGTTGGGGGGCGACCCGGGCATGGTAGGCGATCCAATCGGCGGACGGCATTGGGCAGTTCATGGTTCCTCTTGCGCGGGAGGAATAGCCGCGAGGGCCGGACGGGTCTTGGACGTTCCTGCGAAGAACGCGATTTCGCGGCCGCAATTTCGTACAAGGCGCGACCGCCGCCGATGCTATGCTCGGAGCGTCTTGCGGACGGAGACACGTCATGCTGACGCACCGCACAACCGCTGCCCTGACGCGCACCTGCTGGCGCGCACCCGAACTCGAAGGCGCCGTCATGTTCCACGGCCGCTACAATCACGAGTTCATGCCGCATTCGCACGACGCAGCCACCATCCTTCTGGTCACTGGCGGCGCGGTAGCGATCGAGATCGACGGCATCGAACATTGCGTCGGCAAAGGACAGATGGTGTTGATCGGGCCGCATCAGGTCCATGCAGCGCGCCCGCTGCACGTAGAAGGCTGGAAGATGCGCAGCCTGCACCTGCCATCAAGCCTCTTCGCCGAGTTGGCCGGCGGCGCGACGCGATTTCCCGAGCCCGTGCAATCCGGTTTCGCGCCTGCCGGCGCGCTGTTTTTCGATCTGCATTATTGCTCGCAGGTCGGAGGCCCCGAACACCCGCGCCGCGCCCGTTTCCGTGAATTCCTGAAATGGTTCTCGGACAATCTCGGGAGCGGCGTCGCTGCCGGCGAACACGCTCCTGGCGGCGACGAAAGAATGCAGCGCGCCCGCTCCATGATCGGCGCCGACATCGCAGAGCGTGTCTCCGTAGACAGCATCGCCTCTGAGATCGGCCTGTCGCCCTTCGCGCTGATCCGTCGCTTCAAGCGGCTCTATGGCATATCACCGCATGCCTGGCGCATGCAGGCGCGCGCCAACGAGGCCGCCCGCCTGTTGCGGCAGGGCACGGGCCTGGCGGATGCGGCAGCCATATGCGGCTTTGCCGACCAGTCGCACATGAACCGGGTTTTCAAACGTGTTTTTGGCGTCACGCCAGGCCAGTACGGCGCCATCGGCCGGAGCCGTTTCGCAGCCTGAAAGCCCCGACAGGGCCGGCTTTCACCAGGGGGGAAATTGCGCTAATACCGGCAGCCCGCAATCAATTGCAGGACCGTTCCGGTGCCCGACACGCCCTTCCCCGGCTACGCCCTCTACGACCCGCCCGATCCGTTCGAGGATCATGTCGGCCCGTTCTGGTACCGCAAGGCGGATGGTCTTGCGCATTGCCGAATGATGCCGGCCGAGCGGCATCTGAACTCCGGCGGCATGGTGCATGGCGGCCTGCTGATGAGCTTCGCCGACTATGCGCTGGCCACGGCAGCCGGGGCGACCGAGGGCAAGTTCGCGCTGACGGCGGCCCTGACCTGCCAGTTCCTCAGCGCCGGCAAGCCCGGCAGGGCGATCGAGGCAGAGGCCCGCGAAGTGCGGGCTGGAAAGACTTTGAGCTTCGTGCGCGGCACGGTCAGCCAGGACGGCAACACGTTGCTGGCCTGCACCGGCACGTTCCGGCCGATCGAGCGTACCAAGGCGCTGGCGCGACGCATCGAGCCCGCATCGCTCGACCCGGCCGAACAACAGGCGCCGCCCGCCGGGTTCCGGCTGGTCGAGCGCGATTCGCCGTTCCTGAAATGGGTCGGCGATTCCTTCGTCGGCGAGCGCAACGGCCGGCGCGTCGTGGTGCAGCCGACGGCGCCGCACATGCTGAACACCGGCGGGCTTATGCATGGCGGCATGCTGATGAATTTCGCCGACAACGCG
The DNA here is from genome assembly GCA_050185515.1 of Reyranellaceae bacterium. Lineage (GTDB taxonomy): Bacteria > Pseudomonadota > Alphaproteobacteria > Reyranellales > JAQSWP01 > JAQSWP01. The sequence goes on along the minus strand of JBFWZG010000010.1, from coordinate 32,002 downwards.
CTGTGCACGGAAATCGACATCGCCACGGGCAAGGCGCCGATCACGACAACCTTCACCGCCGAGTTCCTTTCGGCCGGCCGCTTCGGCCCGCTGCTGGAAAGCGAGGTCGAACTGCTGAAGGTCGGCAGCCGCAGCGCCTTCGTGCGCGGCATCGTCACCCAGGCCGGCGCAGCGCTGCTGAGCTATTCGGCCATGATTACCCTGATGGACAGAAAGGACCTGGCCGCGCGCCAGCGATGAGCATGGATTCCACCAACGTCGCCAATCCCGACATCCCGCCCGGCTACGAGGTCTTCCGCAACCAGACCGGCTTCAGCCAGCATGTCGGCCCGTTCTACGTCCGCAAGCCGCTCAACGGCCATACACTGGCTTTCGGCTTCCGCGTCCTGCCGCAGCACATCAACCAGGGCGGCGTCGTGCATGGCGGCATGCTCGTGACTTTCGTCGACCATGCGCTGGGCGCCATGGTGTTCACCGGCGCCGGGCGCAGGCCCTGCTCGACGATCTCTCTCGACTGCAATTTCGTGTCCCCGGGCCGGCTGGACGACTGGATCGAATGCACGGGCGAAGTGGTGCGGGCGACCTCGAGCGTGATGTTCATGGAAGGCCGGCTGAAGGTCGGCGACCGCACCTTGCTGCAGGCCAAGGGCATCTGGAAGGTGCTCGACAAATGGCTGGGCGAACGCAAGCCCAGGGCGTGAGGGCCGCTTGACACAGCGCAGGCGACGCGAGATATAGCCGCGATGTTCGCGCATCGCGCCATCGCTTCGACGACCACGACGACCGCCTCGGGCGGATCGCCTTCCGGTCGCATGCGCTGACGCCTTCGCGCGTTCGACCAGGAAAGGCCCCGCCGGGAACGGTTCGGGGCCTTTGTTTTGTATTTCGTCCCGACCGTCCCGCTCTCGCAACAGGAGCAGATGAGATGGACGAACACGACCACAGGAGCCTGGGCGCCAGGCTCGACCTCTACCACATCCAGGACGACGCGCCGGGCATGGTGTTCTGGCACGCGCGCGGTTTCGCGCTCTATCGCTTGCTCGAGGACTACATCCGACGCCGGATGAGATCGCTGGGCTACGCCGAAGTGCGCACGCCGCAGCTTTTGCCGCGCAGCCTGTGGGAGCGAAGCGGCCACTGGGAGAAATTCCGCGGCAGCATGTTCTGCGTCGATTCCGGCGAGGGCCGGCAGATGGCGCTGAAGCCGATGTCCTGTCCCGGCCATCTGCAGATCTTCAACGAACGCCAGCGCTCCTGGCGCGAACTGCCGCTGCGCTACGCGGAGTTCGGCCTGTGCCACCGCGACGAGCCGTCCGGCGCAATGCACGGGCTGATGCGCACGCGCGCCTTCGAGCAGGACGACGCCCACGTCATCTGCCGCGAGGAGCATGTCAGGGCCGAAGTCGCCCGCTTTGCGGGCCTGCTGTCGCAGGTCTATGCCGAGCTCGGCTTTCCGCGATACCGCGTGGCGCTGGCGACGCGGCCGGCGGTGCGGGCCGGCGACGAGGTGCTGTGGGACTGGGCCGAAGCGGAGCTGGCGGCAGCCGCGACCGATTGCGGCATGCATTTTGACGTCAAGGCCGGCGAAGGCGCCTTTTACGGTCCGAAACTGGAGTTCGCCCTCGACGACCGGCAGGGGCGCGCCTGGCAATGCGGCACCATCCAGCTCGACTGCGTGCTGCCGCGGCGGCTAGGCGCGCAATACGTCGCCGAGGATGGCGGCAAGGCGACGCCGCTGATGATCCACCACGCCGTGTTCGGGTCGATGGGACGGTTCATCGCCATGCTGCTCGAGCAGCACGCCGGCGCGCTGCCGTTCTGGCTGGCGCCCGAACAGGTGGCGATCGCCCCTGTCGCCGGGGCCCAGCACGCCTATGCCCGCGAGGTCGCCACGTTGCTGGACGAGGCGGGCCTGCGCGCCGTTCTGCTCGACGACAGCGAAACGCTGTCACGCCGCATCCTGATGGCGCACGAAGCGGCGATTCCGGTCGTGGCCGTGCTCGGCGCCCGCGAACAGACCGATCAGTCGGTGTCACTGCGCGAACGGGACGGCAGCCGCGCTCTGCTGCCGTTGGCACAGGCCGTGGACAGTCTTCGGCAGCGGCGGTAGGACAATGCCAAAGCTATCGGAGAATGACATGGCAGGCGCAATCCAGCATATCGGCATCGTCGGCTGCTCGGCCGAAGGCGCGGCACTGTGCTATCGCACCATCTGCACCGAGGGCCCGGCCGTCCTGGGCCCGCATGCCCACCCGGAAGTGACGCTGCACACGCTGTCGCTGGGCACATACATGAATCACATCTATCGCGGCGACTGGGCGGCCGTTGGCGGGATGATGCTCGACTCGGCGGAGAAGCTGGCCCGCGTCGGCGCCGATTTCCTGATCTGCCCGGACAACACCATCCACCAGGCCCTGCACCATGTACTGCCGCATTCGCCTTTGCCCTGGCTGCACATCGCCGAGGAGGTCGCGGCCGAGGCGAAACGGCGCGGATTCCGCAAGCTCGGCCTGACGGGCACCAAGTGGCTGGTGCAGAGCACGGTCTATCCGGAAAAGCTGACTTCGCAGGGACTGGAGTATCTGCGCCCGAGCCCGGAAGAACTGGAGCGGACCAACAGCTTCATCATGGACGAGCTGGTCTATGGCCGGTTCACGCCCGAGGCGATCGCCTGCTACCAGGCCGTCATCGGCCGCATGAAGGAGGCAGGCTGCGATGCGGTCGTGCTCGGCTGCACCGAGATTCCGCTGATCATGAACGACGAGAACTCGCCGCTGCCGACGCTCGACTCCACCCGCCTGCTGGCGCGGGCGGCCCTGCGCCGGGCGATCGGGCGCTAGCGTTTCGCCGTCGCCGCCGGCACCTGGGCGTTCAGATCGTCGAATTTCGCCGGCCGCTTCTGGGCGGTGGCGGCGAAAGCCTCGGGCATGTCGGACGTCAGCAGCATGCCGGCATTCCAGGTGGCGATGTAGTTGAGCCCGTCGACGATCGAGTGATCGCGCGCGTAGTTCAGCATTTCCTTGGTGCCGGCAATGGCCAGCGGCGACTTGGCGGCGATGGTGCGGGCGATTTCCAGCACGCCTTCGACCAGCTTTTCCGGAGTCGCGAACACCTGATTGACCAGGCCGCAGGCCCGCGCTTCCTCGGCCTCCATGCGCCGGCCGGTGTAGCACAGTTCCCGCGCCAGCCCTGCGGGCATTGCATGGGGCAACCGCTGCAAGGTGCCGACATCGGCCACCATGCCGATATCGATCTCCTTGACCACGAAGAACGCGTCGGCGCTGCAGTAGCGCATGTCGCAGGCCGTCGCGAGATCGACGCCGCCGCCGATGCAGCCGCCCTGGATAGCGGCCAACACGGGCACGCGGGCGCGGTCTATGACCGAGAAGCATTCCTGGAACCACAGGATCTGGCGCCGCAGATTCTCGCGCTTGCGGCCCTCCTCGACGTTGGGCGGCGTCAGCGAACCGAAAACGGAAAGATCCATGCCGGCCGTGAAATGCGGGCCGGTGGAGGAGATCACCACAGCGCGCACGTCGTCGCGGTCCTCGATCTCGGCGAATACCGCGCGCATGTCGTGCCAGAAGGCCAGCGTCATCGAATTGCGCTTGTCCGGCCGGTTGAACCGGATATGACCGACCTTGTCGGCGACCGTGAAATCGAAGCTCTCGTACGCCATGCCGGCCTCCCCTGCTATCTGTCGCCCACCTTGATGACCACGGCCATGCCGGTATCGCCGGCGGCGCAGCCCTGGAACAGCCCGTAGCCGCCGCCGCGCAGCGCCAGCTCCTCGATCAGCTCGATGATCGAGCGCAGCCCCGTCGGGCCCTGCGGATGGCCCCAGATCAGCGAGCAGCCGAAATTGTTCATCTTCTCCAGCGGGAACCCCGTCTCGCGCGCGAACACGATGTCGTTGACCGCGAAGGGGTTGTGCGACTTCACCGCGTCGATCTGGGCCATCTCGATGGCCGCCGCCTGCAAGGCCTTGCGGGCGGCCGGCACGGTGGCGGCCGGCATGTGCGCCTTCTCGGTCCGCGCCTGGCCGAAGCCCAGTACGCGCACGGCGATAGCGTCGGCCTGCATCTCGCGCGCCTTCTCGGGCGTGGTGAGAACGATGCCGCAATTGCCGTCGGCCGGGTGGGTCTGGCCACCGAAAGTCACCGAACCGTTCGGCTTGACCGGCCGCAGCTTCGCCAGACCCTCGGGCGTGGAGCGCACCACGCCCTCGTCGCCCGCCATGGTCCTCACCGTCTTGCCGTAGCGCGCATCGGGCACCTCGAACGGCAGTTCCATGTAGCGCCTCTGGAACGCCGCGCCGTCGGCCAGCGCCTCGTCGTACTGCTCCTGGCGCCGCAGCACCACCTCGTGCTGCTGGGCGGTGGTGATCTGCCATTTGCCGGCGCAGTTCTCGGCCGTGTCGACCATCGCCACCTTGGCGTAGGGATCGTTGGAGAAATTGTCGAGCACCCAGTTCTCGTGCGCGCCCGCGCCGCCCGGCCCCAGCGGATTGGGATAGTAGATCATCGGACCGTTGGAGCAGCGATCGGCCGTGATCACCAGTGCCGCGGTCGCCGCCCCGGCCGCGATCTCTTCCGCCGCGGCGGAGAGACAGCGGGCCGAAGTGGCGCAGGCCTGATTGATGGTCGGCCCCGACACATGCGGCGCGCCCAGCATGCCGGTCAGCCAGGGCACGCCGTAGAAGGAATGATGCTGCGGCACGGTCGTCCCGAGCACGGCGTAGTCGAGCGCCTCCGGCGCGATGCCGCGTTTGGCCATCGCAGACCGGGCGACATGGGCGGCGAACTGCACGCTGTTGAGATGCGAGAGGCTGCCCTGCCAGCGGCTGAAGGGCGTGCTCCAATAGGCGCCGTAGGGGATGGCGATATCGCTGCCTTGCATGGTGTCGAGCTCCGCTGAGGCCTTTTCGTCCAACGGGTTATAGCAGGCCGGATGCAGGCCCGGCAGTCCCGCCGCGGCACCGGATCGGCCGGGTTTTCGGGGGTTGAACGGGGGGGGCCGCTATGGCACTTTGCGCCGCCTTGAGGCCGGCCTGCCCGGCCTCTGTCCGGTTCGCTGCCGTAGCTCAGTGGTAGAGCACTCCCTTGGTAAGGGAGAGGTCGACAGTTCAATCCTGTCCGGCAGCACCAGTTCCCCGCATTGAAATTTCAGGCAGCAACCGCCGGAACCCGTCAAACCGCGATCGCGTTCCTGATCAACAGGCAGCTTGAGCAGGGAACATGGGCGAAGGGACGAAATCGGGCGATCCGCGCGAACGTGCGCGAGAGCGGAAAATTTCCGATCCAGCCGGCTTCTACCGGCAGGGTCTGGGCCCTGGCTATCCGGAGGAGGAGTTCGGACCGGGCGACAAGGCGCGCAAGGCGCCCGACGAGCCGGCGTCGATCCGCAACTGGCGCGGCGATCTGAACAGCCGGTTCGATCGTCCAAGCCGCAGCAACCCGGGAATAGGGCGGCGTCGACGCAAGGATTGATCTGCATCAATGTCGGGCAAGCCCCAGGGGCTAGCCTGACCTCGAAATGGTTGCCGGATGCAAGTATCAGCAGACAATCGGCCCGCTCGAGTTGCCGGCCGATGTCAGCATTCCGACCAATGCGTTCGCGGCGGTAATCTTCGTGCATGGCAGCGGTTCGAGCAGGTTGAGCCCACGCAATCGGCGCGTCGCGGCCGATCTAAACGCCGCTGACCTGGCCACGATCCTCTTTGATCTGCTGACTCCCGAAGAAGCCGCCGACCGACGAAACGTCTTCGACATCGCATTGCTGGGCGAACGCGTCGACCAGGCCGTGGCCTTCGCGCAAAGCGACAGCCGACTTGACCGACTGCCGATCGGGCTGTTCGGCGCCAGCACGGGCGCCGCGGCGGCGCTCGTCAGTGCCGCGAGAAGCGGAGCCGACATCGCCGCGGTGGTTTCGCGTGGCGGTCGACCGGACATGGCAGGCGATGCACTGCCGCTGGTGCGAGCGCCAACGCTGCTGATCGTCGGCGGCAGCGACGAGGCCGTTCTGGAACTGAACCAGAAGGCATTGCGCAAGCTGCGCTGCGTCAAGCGCCTGGAAGTCGTCCCCGGCGCCACTCACCTCTTCGAGGAACCCGGTACGCTCGACCGCGTCGTCGATCTGGCGACGACCTGGTTCGGAACGCATTTGCGAGGCCCGACATGAGCTTCACCAGCTTCGCCAACCGCAAACAGGCCGGCGAAGAGCTGGCCAGGGCGCTGCTGCCGCGCCAATACGAACAGCCATTGGTCCTGGCGCTGCCGCGCGGCGGGGTTCCGGTTGCGCTCGAAGTGGCGCGCGCGCTCAAGGCGCCGCTCGATCTGCTGCTGGTCAGGAAAATCGGCGTGCCGCGGCAGCCGGAACTGGCGGCGGCGGCGGTGGTCGACGGCGAAGCCCCGGACATCGTTTACAACGACACGGTTCTGAAGGCGACGGGACTTCGCCAAACCGATGTCGAAAAACTGGCGCAGAAGGAACTGGCCGAGATCGACAGACGACGGAAGCTCTACATGAAGGATCGCCCGCCATTCTCCGTCGCCGGGCGGACCGCCATCGTGGTCGACGACGGCATCGCCACCGGCACGACGGTCAAGGCGGCCCTTAAGGCATTGAAACGACGCCGGCCGGAGAAGCTGGTGCTGGCGGCGCCGGTGGCGCCGGCCGATACGCTGGATCGCCTCAGGCGCCACGTCGACGAGGTCGTCTGCCTGCACCAGCCGCAACCGTTCGGGGCCATCGGCTATTTCTACGACGACTTTCACCAGGTTCCCGACGACGAGGTGATCGAGCAGCTCGAGCGGAGCCGCTCCTTCATCGCAGGCACTAATTCCGGCTCATGATGCGCCGCGCCAGAGCGTGGCGGTGCACTTCCGAGGGGCCGTCATAGATGCGGAACGGGCGAATGTCGCGGTAGATGCGTTCGACCACCGTGTCGCGCGTGATGCCCAGACCGCCCAGAATCTGCAACGAACGGTCGACCACCCGCCCCAAAGCTTCCGAACAGAAGACCTTGGCCATGCTGGTCTCGTCGCGCGCCCGATCGCCCTGGTCGAGCAGCCAGGCGCAATGCCAGATCGACAGCCGGCAGAGATTGAGCTCGATCTCGTTGTCCGCAAGCTGGAAGCCAACGCCCTGATGATCGCCGATGCGCTGGCCGAAGGACATGCGCCGCTTGGCATAGTCCACCGCGATATCGTGAGCCCGCGCCGCCGCGCCCAGCCAGCGCATGCAATGGGTCAGGCGCGCCGGACCTAGTCGCACCTGGGCGTAACGGAAACCGGCTCCCACTTCGCCAAGAATGCGGTCCTCGCCGACCCTGACCTTGTCGAATTCGACGACGCAGTGGCCGCCGGGCGAATTGCTGTCGATGGTGTCCAGCATGCGCAGGATGCGAAAGCCGGGCGCATCGATGTCGACCAGAAACATGGTGGCGCCCATGTCGTTGCCGGCGGCATCGATGCTGCGCGCCATGACGATGTTGAGTCCGGCGCCGGGTGCGCCGGTGATCAGCCACTTGATGCCGTCGATCACCCATTCCTTGCCTACCTGGCGGGCCGTGGTCTTCATCAGGCTGGGATCGGAGCCGGCGCCGCCATCGGGCTCGGTCATGCAGAACACGGTGCGGATCTCGCCGCGCACCAGCGGCTCGAGGTAACGCTTCTTCTGCTCGGGCGTGGCGACGACGTTGAGCAGGTTGGTGTTGCCCTCGTCCGGCGCCTGGATGTTGAGCGCCAGTGGCCCGAGCGGCGACCAGCCGGCGGCCTCGAACACCACCGCCATGCCGCGATGGTCGAGGCCGAGACCGCCATACTCGCGTGGCCCGTGCGGCGACAGCAGTCCGGCCTTGCGCGCCATGGCGACCATCTCCAGCCGCATCTCTTCCGTCGGGCCGTGCGGGGTTTGCCGGGCGTCAGTCTCCAGCGGCACGATCTTCTCGACGATGAACCGACGCACGCGGTCGCGCAGTTCGATCAGTTCCGAGGGCAGCGAGAAGTCGATCATGGCGTTTTCCCTTCGTAGATGGTTCTAGTCTGCCCCGAGTCGCGCCAGGCCCCAGCGGAACATTGGGGCGATGGATGGCGCGAAGCGGTCCCACAGCGGATCGGGCCGCTTGCCGGTGCGATGCAGCTTGACGTTGAGGCAGGCGATCGAGGCCATGCGATAGGCGGCGAAGGCCTGGAACCACTCGACATGCTCGACCGCCGGCCCGCCGGCCGCACGATAGGCATCGAGCAGGAACGCGGACCGGTGGGCGACGACCGGCGGCCAGTCGGGCGCCCAGGCGCCGGGATCGCCCATCATCATCAGCCAGCCGACATCGAGGCCTTGCGCGCCGATCGAGGACAGTTCCCAGTCGACGATGCCGGCCAGGCGATTGCCTTCGCCGTAAAGCACGTTGCCGGGCTGGAAGTCGCCGTGGACCAGCCCGATCACCTGCGGCGTCGGTTCCGTCTCCAGCAGGCGCTGCTGCAGGCGCAGGCCGAGCCCCAGCCAGCCCTCGTCCTGCGAATGACGTAGAATCTTGTCCCACCGCCGCAACTCGATCGCCAGCGACTGCGGCTGTTCCCAGTCGGCGAGGGATTTGTGCAAGTCCAGACGATGGATGCCGGCCAATGCCTGCGCCGCCTGCCGCCAGATCGAGGTCAGGGTCTCGCGGTCGCGGGCGAAGGTTTCATGCGGCTCCCAGATCAGGAACACACGACCGGGCAGCCTCTCCATGACGATAAAGGGCGCGCCGAGCGCCTCCTCGCCGGGGCTGGCGAACGGCACGTCGGGCACCGGCAGGCCGGCCTTGTGCAGCGCGCGCAGCAGCGGCGCCTGGCGGTAGACATCGGTGTTGCCGCGCCGCGTCACGCCGGCTGGCGCCATGCGCAAGACGTAACGGCCAATCTCCCGGTTGCCCGCCTCCAGGCGGAAGCCGAAGGTCAGGCCCGCATGGCCGTCCTCCATCGGCGCGAGATCGCGCACGAGCACATCCTGCCGCCTTTCCTCACGCAGGAAAGAGGTCAGGCGACGGGAAAGCGATTCGGTGCCGGACTCCATTGACGCCCAGCGTAAAGGCGCCTTGCCGGCATGCAAACCCCAACGGCGTTTCTATCGCCTGTCGATGCGAGCACCGTCTCGCCGAATGGGCAGATTACCTGGCAGCGCCGTCAAGCGGGCGGAAGCCGGCGGCATCGGCTTCGCGTTCGAGCGCGAACCACACCTCGCCGTCGGGATGGCGCTGATAGCGGAGCTGATCGGGAAAGGGCTGCCAGGGCTGCGTCTGCAAGGTCGTGAAGTGGAAGCACTTCGATTTGCCGGCGACGTATTCGCTGTCGCGCGCGTTCCACTCGCCGGGCATCTGGCGCCACAGGCCGGCTTCATGCAGAGCGTCGCGGAACTGGCGGTGCCGGCCGCCCTTGCGCGCGGCGTCGATGCCCCATAGCGGCAGCATCCTGGCGCAATCGATCAGCATCACCGAGTTGTCGCGCCCGGTGACGGACAACACGCCGGCCCCCTGCATGTCCATGTCGAACAGCTCGGCCGGATCGGAAAGATAGATCTGGTCCGTGTCGTTGTAGATGGCGCGCCCTTCGCCGCCCGCCCAGGTCGGAATGGCGTAGCGATAGTTGGTGAAGCCCGTCTTCCAGCCGCGCCTGTCGAAGCCCTTGATGTCCTTCATCAGATAGACGTCGTATTGCCGCGACGGATCGCGATGACGCTGCACCGACCACAGGAACACCCGTTCGGCACGCGCCTGGGCCGGCTCGGTGCCGAGGAAGATCCTGACGGGGGGCTTGCCCGAGGCCGCGACATCCGGCGCGACGGCGAAACGCACCAGTTCCGGCGCCTCGCGATGGCCCTCGGGCCGGTCGCGATCCTTGCGGAACCAGTAGCTCGGCCGGCGATGATGCCAGCGCGTCTTGAAGTGGTCTTCCTTGAGAAAGGTCTGGGCCATTTGCGCATCCGCAGGGCGCCTTTTGCCGCAGGCGGCGGCCGACGCCGGAACTTCGATGGGCCTCAAACTACGCCCTGCCCCCACGGGCTTCAAGCGAGCTATCGCCGCACCGCAACAGCCCCACCTTACGACCGCACGCTACCGAAAAGCCCCACGATACGCGCCACGAGCGCTTCCTTCTCGTCGTGCTGCGCGGGTGGTTCGGCATTGATCGCACCGTCGAACACACGCGCGAGCCGGCGGCTCTGCAGCTGGGCGTGCAGGATAGCCAGATCGCGGGGTGGCGTGATCCAGCCGCGCGCGAACAGGGTCCGGGCCAGCGTTGCCGCAGGTCCGCGACCGCGCGCCACGGAGGCGAGCCAAGCCAGGCGCCGCGCCTTGCGGCCGGGCGGCTTGGGCCGCAGCGGCCAGATCGTTAGCGGCCTCGCCGCGGCGACGGCTTCCGCCAGCATCGATTCGCTCTCGCCGGTCGCCACGATGAGATCGGCATTGGCGAGATAGGAGAGATAAGGGTTGTCGACCCGCCCCGGCTGCCATTCGTGCAGATGCGCCGACGGCGCGGCCCGTCGCATCGCCGCGACGCAGGCTGCCGGCGTACGGCGGCTGGTGACGATCGCCAGTGCGCCGCCCAGTTCCGATGTGGCGGCGGAAACGGCGCTGGCCATTGCGGACGCGTCGGCCTCGTCGAACAGGTGCTGCGACGTCGGACCGCCGACCAGCAGCAGCACGTGCGGCGCGGCAAGTCCTGCCATCGGATCGGGCCGCGCCTCGCGGGCGGCGGCCAGAGCCGGCGCGTCGACCTGCGTCGGCGGCACCACCAGTTCGAACAGCGCGGGATGAGGGATCTGGCCGAAATGGGCGCAGGCCACCGTCAGGTCGACGATCGACGAATCGTTCGGCACCTTGCGACCGATCAGCACGATGCGGCTGCGTCCGCCACTCTGCCGCCTGATCCAGCGCGCCGCCGGCACGATGCGTCGGCCCATGCCGATGACCAGGTCGGGAAACGGCGGCTGCAGCAGGCGTCGGGATTCCGGTTCGAGAGTGCGCAAGGTCGCGCCGAGAAGAAACCGCGGCAAACGCTCGAGGCTGTTGAAGCGCAGGGGCTTCTCTTCGACCGGCCACCCGAGATCGCGCCCGAGGCCGACGACCTGGGTACGGTGGCCGGGCCGGTCGTCCAGCAGCAGCCATACGCTTTTCGGCCGCGACGCCGGCTGGCTGCCCATTCGCTCCTCTCGACGGTGGTTGCAGGTTGACTTTTGCGCCCGCAGGAAGGACACGTTGCAACCGTTTTCGAATTTCGCAGAAACGACCTGTCATGGCAACTTTGGTGCTGCTGCGCCACGGCTCCACCGTCTGGGGCAACGAGAACCGGTTCACCGGCTGGGGCGACACGCCGCTGAGCGAGGCGGGAATCCAGGAGGCGCGCAGCGCCGCCCGCCTGTTGCGTCGCCAGCGGCCGAAATTCGACGTCATGTTCACCTCGCGCCTGCAGCGCGCGACGCATACTGCGGAGATCATCGCGGCCGAGCTGAAGCTTGACCGCGACGCCATCGTGCGCGACTGGCGACTGAACGAACGCCACTACGGCGCTTTGCAGGGCGAAAGCCGCGAGGCCGCCATCGCGCAATACGGGGTTGAGATGGTGACGAAATGGCGGCGTTCCTATCACGCGCAGCCTCCGGCCCTCGAGGAAAGCGACCCGAGACTGGCCGAACAGATGGCACGCCTGCCCGAGATTCCCGCCCATCTGCAGCCACGGACCGAAAGCATGGCCGAAGGCGCCATGCGGGCCCTTCCGGTGTGGAACGACGTCATCGCGCCGGCCCTCAGGAGCGGTCGCAATGTCCTCGTCGTGGCCCATACCAGTCCCATTCGCGCCATCGTCAGCGCCGTCGAGAAACTGCCCGACGAGACCAGCGAAGGGCTGCGCTTCGCTACCGCAATACCGAAGCGCTACCGGTTCGATGCGAACTTCAACGCCGCGGAGGGCAAGTACCTGGTGCGGGGCGTCCGCGAGCGCCTGCGGCTGCGCTCGAAACAGAAGGCCGGCTGAGCCGGCGGCGGCATTGACCCTTTCGGGCCAGGCTTGCTAGATTTTCAGAGTATACGTGGAAAGAATTATGGTTGGCTCCACCAAACCCGTTTCGCCTGGAATGAAGTCGATCCTGCTGATCGCCATCTGCGCCGCCCTTGCGGCGCTTGGCGCGTCAGCTGTCGTGTTCGACGAGGAAACGGAATTCGGCACGCCGACCGAGCAGCTGTTTTCGCTGCTGATGGGGATCAATCTCGGGCCTGTCCTGATGATCGCGGGGATTGCCGCACTGCTGATGGGCCAGCGGCCGCACAGCCGCAATCTGGTGCCGGTGGCGATCGCCGTGCTCGTCTTCGGCGCCTTCATGAGCTGGCTGTTCTTCGTCGAGACGACGGAACTGCCCGATTTCTGGCCGTACTGAGCGGTTGGGGCGGATCTAGCCGGCGATCGGACGCGCACCGCCGACGTCGCGCGAATCGACCTCGAACAGCAGAATCCAGCCCACGCGGCAGGCGTGCCATACCAGGGTCGCAAGCTGCCAGCACAAGATCAGCATGAAGGCCTGGTCCTCCAGCCCCAGGATCACGCCTACGGTGAAGATTGGCAGGTTGATATTGCGGCGCGCGATGAAGGTGCGCGCGATGCCGTCGATCGCCGCATGCGCATGCAGGCCGCGCCTGAAATTGACCGAATAGACCTTCAGGCACAGCCGGTCGAGTATGTAGATCACCACCAGCATCGCGGCGGCCGACATCAGCGGATCGCCGATCTGCCCGCCCGACGCGCCCCAGGCCCAGGCAAGGTACCAGAAGGGCGGATGAATCAGGTCCAGCCCGTGGTCGAGCAGCGTGCCCAGCTTGGAATCCGTGAAGGTCAGCCGCGCCAGCTTGCCGTCGACCGAATCGAGGACGCTCATCGCATAGGCGCAGATGAAGCCCAGCAGATACTCGCCGGCGCCGAACAGCGGGATGGCCGCGATGCCGAGGACAACGTTAAGCGCCGTCACCCAGTTGGGATGGATGCGCAGCCGGGCCAGCGGCCGCAGCAGGCGCCAGACCAGCGCCGGATAGACGTACTTGGTGAAGAAATCGGTCGAGCCCTTGTAGTTCGAGCGGAACAGGAAACGCTCGGCAACGTCGCGCTCGCGCGCGGTGCGCACCGGCAGAATGTAGAAGGGCAGCGTCCGCCGCAGGCCGCGGACGAAGGCGGGGAAATCGTGCTGGCCGATGTCGGCGATCTGGCCGTCGCGCAGCAGCGTCTCGGCCAGTTCGGCGATCGAGTCGGCCGGCGGCAGGCTGCGGTGGCGCACCGGATCGAGCACCAGAAGCGCCAGACCCCGGTCGCGGGCGACGAACGAGCCGCCATGGCCCAGGGCGAAATCGATCAGGCGCGGATCGACGATCGAATCGGCGACGACGGCGATCACCGGCTCGTCGCTCTCGCGCAGGAAACCGGCCAGGCGCTGCGACACGCCGCCGGGGCCGCGACGGAACTGCACCGTCAGCTTGCCCGGCAATTCACTCGGCAAGGGTGGCGGAGCCACGACGATGCCGACATCGATGGCTATCGAGGTAACGCCGCTGCGCGCCGCCGCGCGCAGGTGCCGCTCCAGCAAAGTCATGCCGAAGATCTGCAGGTCGGCGCCGACAGTCGCATCGATCCACAATCGCAAGGCCGAAATCTCCAAATATTCCAGCTAGTTGGACGATAACTGGCCAGCCGGAACTCCGTTACCAGTCAATGATAATAGGTTGAAGGAAAAAAGGCGAGTTGACGGGCGTGGCCGGCAGCGCCACGTATCGGTGCCGAGGGCCTAGGCGCGGCCCGCCAGCACCTCTGGCAGCGGCAATACCCTGATCTGGGCTTCTTCCAGCCCTGCCCGCACCGCCCGTGCCACGGCGACGGCGCTTTCCTCGTCGCCATGCACGCAGACCGAGTCGATTTCGGTCGGAATCTTCTTGCCCGAGAGCGAGAAGATCGCCTGCTCCTGCACCATGCGCCGGACATGCGCCACCGCCTGCTGCGCATCGTGGATCATGGCGTTCGGCTGCGAGCGCGGCGTCAGATTGCCGTCGTCGCCATAGGTGCGGTCGGCGAAGATTTCCTGCGCCGTGGCCAGGCCGTGGCGGCGCCCAGCCCTGGCCATCTCCGATCCGGCGGTGGCGAGGAAAATCAGTTTCGGATCGACGGCCTTGATGGCGCGGGCGATGGCATCCGCCATGGCGGCATCGACCGAGGCCATGTTGCTGAGCGCGCCGTGCGGCTTGACGTGCGTAACGGCATGCCCTTGCGCGGCCGCCACGCCCATCAGAGCGCCGGTCTGGTAGGCGATCAACGCCTCGAGCTCGGCCGCGGACAGCTTCATCTGCCGCCGGCCGAAGCCCTGCAGGTCGGGGAACGAGGGGTGGGCGCCGATCGAAACGCCGTTGGCCTTGGCGAGCTTCACCGTCTCGGTCATCACCGAGGGGTCGCCGGCATGGAAACCGCAGGCGACATTGGCCGATTTGACGATGCCCAGCATGGCCGCGTCGTTGCCCATCGGCCAGGGGCCGAAGCTTTCGCCGAGATCGGAGTTCAGATTGATGCTGCGCGCCATGTCCGCCTCGCCGGTTGCGAAGCCCCTAGCGTAGCGCGTTATTCACCGGCTTCAAGGAGCGCAGATAGGCGACCAGCGCGTCGAGGTCGGCATTCGTCAGGCGCGCATAGTAGGCGTAACCCATCGGCGGATTGAGCGGCGAGCCGTCGGCGCGAACGCCCTTGGTGATGGCGCGCTTGATCTGCGCGTCGCTCCATTTGCCGATGCCAGTGTCGCGGTGCGAAGTGATGTTGGCGGCGATCGCCACCCCCCAGGGCCCGCGCAGCTCGAAGCCGCCGGCGCCGGTCGCTTTTTCGTAGTCGCGCTTGCCGGAAGCCAGCATCGGCGTGTGACACTCGATGCAATGACCCAGCGGGCCGGCCAGATAGGCGCCGTACCTCACCTTGTCGGTGCGCGGCACGTCGGCCACGGACCCGACCGGCGGACCGTAGGCGGGCGGCAAGGGCATCCGGTACTCCGATTTCGCCACCTTGTTGGCGACCGGCTTCACCGTCCGCAGATAGGCGATCACCGCGGCAAGGTCGACGTCGGAAATGCCGCGATAGAGTTCGAAGGGCATGGGAGGGCCGATCAGCGAGCCGTCCGGTCGGATGCCTTCGCGCACCGCCTTGGCGATCTGCGCATCGGTCCACGAGCCGATGCCGGTGTCGCGATCCTGGGTAATGTTGGGAGCGCGGGCAGTGAATGGCTTTTCGTCGAACACCGTGCCGCCCGCCAGATCCATGCCGGGCAGCGGTCCTTGCGGTCCCATCGGCGTATGGCAGTTGCCGCAGGCCATGATGGCATTGACCAGATACGCGCCGCGCTCGACCGGCGTTTCGGCCCTGGCGACAGCGGCGGACGACAGCAGCAGACCGGCCACAACGGCCGGGACCCAACGAACACGCGACATCGGTACCTTCCCCAAGGAGAGCGAGGGCGCGTATCTAGCGCACCGCCACGGCAGCAACTGTAATCGCGTTCACAACGGCATGGCGGCGCGGCTAGGATGGCATCATGGCTTCCGTCGCGTCCGACTACGCACAACCTCGCATCCTCGCGGCCGGCGATACCGCCTTCGTCGTCGAGTTCGGCGATGCCATCGACCGAACGATCAATGCCCGTGTCATGGCTTTGCATCGCGCCATCGCCGAGGCGCGCGAGGCCGGACGACTGGCTGGAATCAAGGAGACCCTGCCGACCTTCAGGTCGCTGATGGTGTTATACGATCCGCTGGACGCCAGCCGCGCCGAACTGGAGCCGCAGGTGCTGGCGCTGGCGCAAGGTGGAGGCACGCACACCGCTCCCGGCCGGCTCTGGCAGCTGCCGGTTTGCTACGACCGCGACTTCGCCCCCGATCTGGCCGACGTCGCGGAGCGCACCGGCCTGAGCGCGGACAAGGTCGTAGCGCTGCACGCCGGCGCGACGTATTTCGCCTATGTGCTGGGGTTCATGCCAGGCTTCGCGTATCTCGGCGGACTGCCCAAGGAACTCGACCTGCCGCGACGCAAGGAACCTCGCGTGCGCGTACCGCAGAGTTCGGTCGCCATCGCGGGTGAACTGACCGCCATCTATCCGTGGGAGAGCCCCGGGGGGTGGCATCTGATCGGCCGCACGCCCATTGCTCTTTTCGATCTGCGCCGGCCTCAACCCATTCTTTGGGCGGCGGGCGACGAGGTGCGATTCAAGCCGGTCGACCGGGCAACGCATGACGCGATCGCGGCCGATGTCGCGTCAGGCGCCTTCGATCATGCCCGGCTGGAGCAGCGGCGATGAACGAGCTGCTGGTACACGAGCCGGGGCTGTTCACCACCGTCCAGGACCTCGGTCGTTTCGGCGCCCAGGCCCTGGGCATGCCGGTGGCCGGCGCCATCGATCCGCTGGCCTTGCGGCTGGCCAACGCGCTCGTCGGCAATGCCCAGAACGAAGCGGCGCTGGAGATCGGCTTCATGGGACCGACCTTGGAAGTGCGAACTGACAGCATCAGGGTGGCGATCGTCGGCGCCGTCCAGGCGCAATGCCTCGATGGCGAGAACGGTGCTGCGCGAACGCTCGAAACGAACCGGGCCCACATGCTGCGGCGCGGACAGATCCTCAAGATCGGTTTCGTCAGCGGCGCGGCCTATGCCTACCTCGCCGTGGCCGGAGGATTGGCGCTGCCGAGATTCATGGACAGCCTGTCGACCTACACGCGCGCGGGCCTCGGCGGCTTCAAGGGGCGCAAGCTGGCGGCCGGCGATGTACTGCCGCTCAAGGCGGCAAGCGCCACGGCCGCACCCGATCTTGCCGCCGCTTCCGCTATGCCCTATGGCGACGGCCCGATCCGCATCGTAGCGGGTCCGCAGGCCGATCGCTTTACGGCGCAGGCCATGGCCCGGCTGGTCGGCAGCGAATACACCGTCACCAAGGAAACGGACAGGATGGGAATGCGGCTGGACGGTCCGACGCTGGAGCACGCCGCCGGACCGGACATCGTCTCCGATGGCATCGCCACCGGTTGCATCCAGGTGCCGGGCGCGGGCACGCCCATCGTGCTGCTGGCCGACCACCAGACCATCGGCGGCTATGCCAAGATCGCGACCGTAGCCAGTGCCGACCTGCCGCGACTCGGCCAGATGACGCCGGGACAGCGCGTACGGTTCGTCGCTGTCGACGTGGCGCAGGCGGAGGATCTGCGGCGCCGGCAGGAGCGCGATTTCGCCCGCCTCGTGGCGTCGCTGGCGCCGGCGCGGCCGGCCGGCGGCATCGACATCGAAGCGCTTGGCCGGGAGAACCTCATCGATGGCATGGTTGACGCGCTGGCGCGAGGCTGAGAAACCGCCCTGCGATATGGAGCGATCCGCCTGAGGGAACGCAGGCCTGCCGCGCGCCGATTGGCGCTGCCAGCGGGTCGAACGTCGTCTAGGATTTGCGCAACTGAGATCGACATCGCATGAAGGAACGGGCTCCGATGGGCTGGCAGAACGAACTGGACGAACTGGCGCGGCGGCAGGAAATGGCGCGCCGCATGGGCGGCGCCGACAAGGTGAAGCGCCAGCACGACGGCGGCAGGCTGACGGTGCGCGAACGGATCGAGAAGCTGCTCGATGCGGGCTCCTTCCACGAACTGGGCATGATCGCAGGCAAGGCGGAGTACGACAGCCAGCACAATCTGCGCGAACTGACGCCCTCCAACTGCGTCATGGGCCGCGGCGACATCGACGGCCGTCGCGTCATGGTGTGCGGCGACGATTTCACGGTGCGCGGCGGATCGGCCGACGCCACCATCCGCGAAAAATACATGCTGGCAGAGCAGATGGCGGCGCAGTTCCGCCTGCCCATGGTGCGGCTGATCGAGGGCTCGGGCGGCGGCGGATCGGTCAAGACGATCGAGACCACCGGACGGGCGAACGTGCCGCAGGTACGCGGCTGGGATCAGGTCGTGATGAACATGGGCCAGATTCCGGTCGTGGCGCTGGGCCTGGGCTCCGTGGCCGGGCTCGGCGCGGCGCGGCTGGCGGCAAGCCACTATTCGCTGATGGTGAAGGACATATCGGCGATGTTCGTCGCCGGCCCGCCCGTGGTCGAGCGCCTTGGCCAGAAGCTGACCAAGAACGAACTGGGCGGCTGGCAGATCCAGCTCGCCGCCGGCGCGGTAGACGACGCCACCGACACCGAAGAGGAGGCTTTCGCGCGGGCGCGCCGCTTCCTGTCGTACCTGCCCAGTTCGGTGCATGAGGTCGCCGCGCGCGGTCCGATCACCGACGATCCCAATCGACGCGACGAGAAGCTGCTCGATGCCATCCCGCAGGACAGGCGCAAGGTCTATCGCATGCGGCCGATCATCGAGAGCGTGGTCGACAAAGGCAGCTTCTTCGAGATGGGCAAGATGTTCGGTCGCTCCGTGATTACCGGCCTGGCGCGCGTCGACGGCTGGCCGGTGGCTGTCATGGCGAGCGATCCCTATTTCTACGGCGGCGGCTGGACAGCGGACGCGGCGCAGAAGGTGACCCGATTCGTCGACCTGGCCGAGACCTTCCATCTGCCTGTGGTCTATCTGGTCGACTGCCCGGGCTTCCTGATCGGGCTGGAGGCGGAACGCTCCGGCGTCATTCGCCATGGCGTGCGCGCCATGTCGGCGATCTGTCAGGCGACAGTGCCGTGGTGTTCGATTCTCATCCGCAACGTGTTCGGCGTCGCCGGCGCGGCCCATCTCAATGCCGGTCGCGCCAATTTCCGCTACGCCTGGCCCTCGGGCTACTGGGGATCGCTGCCGCTCGAGGGCGGTATCGAGGCGGCCTATCGCGCCGATCTCGATGCGGCCGAGGATCCAAAGGCCAAGCTGGCGGAAATCGAGGATCGCCTGAACAAGCTGCGCTCGCCCTTCCGCTCGGCCGAGACCTTCTGGATCGAGGAGATCATCGATCCACGCGACACGCGCCGGCTGGTGGTCGAGTTCGCCAATGTGGCGGCGCCGCTGCGCACGCCGGGCACCGCCAGTTTCCCGATGCGACCCTAGTACAGCGATTTGATCGAGCGGCGTTGACAGGCTGCGCGTCCGGCGTTATTTAACCATATGGTTTCTAATGTAACGGGGTCGACATGCAGCACGACGCCCTGAGCACCACGTTCGCCGCGCTTGCCGATCCGACGCGGCGGGCGATTCTCGCGCGTCTGTCGGCGGGCGAAGCAAGCGTCACCGAATTGGCGCAGCCTTTCGACATGAGCCTGCCGGCCGTCTCAAAGCATCTGAAGGTACTCGAGAACGCCGGCCTTATCTCGCGCAGCCGCGAGGCGCAATGGCGGCCGTGCCGGCTCGATGCCGCGCCGATGCGCGAGGCGAGCGAATGGCTCGAGCGCTATGCCCGATTCTGGTCCGACAGTCTCGACAGGCTGGCGGCACTGGTCGAAGGCGAGGCCGCGACGCGCCCGCGCAAGGCACGCAAGCCGCGACGCGGCTGACATCGAAACCCATCGTCTGGCGACAACCGCGGGCCGGCAGTATTCCCGCCCCTGGGGCACTGGAGTTTCTTCATGACATCACACACCGCCTCGCCCAAGGCGACGCGGCGCGAATGGATCGGCCTCCCCGTCATCGCCCTGCCCTGCCTGCTCTATGCGATGGATCTGACGGTGCTCAATCTCGCCGTGCCGGCGATCAGCGCCGATCTGAACCCGACAGCGTCGCAACTGCTGTGGATCGTCGACATCTACGGATTCCTCGTCGCCGGCTGGCTGATCACCATGGGCACGCTGGGCGATCGCATCGGGCGGCGGCGGCTTCTGCTGATTGGCGCGGCGGCGTTCGGCGCGGCCTCCGTTCTGGCCGCCTTCGCCAACACGCCGCAGACCCTCATCGTCGCGCGCGCCATTCTCGGCATTGCGGGCGCGACGCTGGCGCCGTCAACCCTGTCGCTGATCCGCAACATGTTTCTCGACGACCGCCAGCGCACCATCGCCATCGGCATCTGGATCGCCAGCTTCTCCGCCGGCGGCGCCATCGGGCCGCTGGTCGGCGGGGTGCTGCTGGAATATTTCTGGTGGGGCTCGGTTTTCCTCGCTGCCGTGCCGATCATGGTCCTGCTGCTGGCAGTGGGCCCCTTTCTGCTGCCGGAATATCGCGATCCCAACGCCGGCAAACTGGACATCGCCAGCGCAGCGCTGTCGCTGGTGGCCGTGCTGTCGGCGATCTACGCCGTCAAGCGGATGGCCGAGCACGGGCCCGACTGGCTCGCCGCCGCCTTCGCGGTCGCCGGCATCGCGCTCGGCTGGCTGTTCGTCCGTCGCCAGCGGCGTCTCGACGATCCGCTGATCGACATCGGGCTGTTCCGTTCGCCCGCGTTCAGCGGCGCGCTGGCCGTCAACGCCCTGTCGTTCTTCGCCATGTTCGGCATTTTCCTGTTCGTGGCGCAGTACCTCCAGCTGGTGCTGGGGATGGGGCCGCTCGAGGCCGGACTGTGGACGGCGCCCTCGGGAGCCGCCTTCATCATCGGCTCCACCATCGCGCCGGCCGTCGCCCACCGCTTCCGGGCGCCCTATGTCACGGCGACGGGCCTGCTGGTGGTCGTGCTCGGTTTCCTGATGATGACCCAGGTCGGCGGGCAGCACTCCCTGGCGCTGCTGGTCGGCGGCATCGTCGTAATGTCTCTGGGCATGACGCCGGTCGTGGCGCTGGCGACCGATCTGATCGTCGCCGCCGCCCCGCCCGAACGGGCCGGGGCGGCCTCTGCCGTGTCGGAGACCAGCATCGAGTTCCATGGCGCCCTTGGAATCGCCGTCCTGGGCAGCATTCTGACCGTTATTTACCGAAACACGCTGGCGGACGGCGTTCTCGACGGATTGACGCCGTCGGCGATACAGGATGCCGGCAATTCGCTGTCAGGGGCCGCGACGGTGGCGGCGGGCTTGAGCGGGACGACGAAGGAAGCGTTGCTCTCCGCGGCGCGCGCGGCGTTCATCGACGGCTTCGTCGCCATCGCCGCCATCTGCGCCGTATTCGTATTTGCCGCCGCCTGCGTTACGCTGTTGCTGCGCGATCGCCTGCAGAAGCTGCCGCCCGCCGGCGCCGCTGTCGCCGGCGGCTGAACAGGTTTCCACAACGAAGAGGAGCGAAGACATGGCGAAGTATGTCGACGGTTTCGTGCTGGTCGTGCCGAAAAAGAAGATCGATGCCTACAAGAAGCTGGCGCGCAAGGCGGGAAAGATCTGGCGCGAACACGGCGCGCTGGAATATCGCGAATGCGTCGGCGAGGATCTCAAGACCAAGTTCGGCCTGCCGTTTCCCAAGCTGACCAAGACCAAGCCGAACGAAACCGTGGTGTTCTCCTGGATCGTCTACAAGTCGCGCAAGGACCGCGACCGGGTCAACGCCAAGGTCATGGCCGACAAGCGGTTGACCCAGGGCATGGAAGGGATGGAGATGCCGTTCGACGTCAAGCGCATGGCCTATGGCGGGTTCGAGATTCTGGTCGAGGCGTAATGCCTAGCCGGCCGCGATCGCCCTGATCTGCTCGTCGAGGTCGTCGGCGATGAAAGCCTGCACGATCTCGTCGATCGAGGCGTCCACCGTGAATCCCAAGGCGTCCGCGCGGGCGCCGCGCGAGGCCCGGGGCCAGCCGTCGACGATGGCCTGCGTCTGTGGATCGGGCTGCCACAGCACCCTGCCTGTCCGGCGATTGCCGGCGTTGCGGCGCATCGCCGCTTCCATCTCGGCCGCTGTCACGGCGATGCCCGACAGCAGCAAGGAGCGATAGGACCCCAGCGCCTCGCCCGGCAGATCGTGGGCGCGGATGAAGGCGTCGATGGTGCGACGCGGCGACAGGCAGGCCATCGACGAGTCCGGCCGCACCGGGCAGACAGCATCGACGCCCGACAGCGGCTCGCGAATGATCGAGCTCGCCCAGGTCGAAGCGGCCTTGTTCGGCTTGCCCGTGCGCACGGTAATGGTGGGCAGGCGCAGCGCCCGGCCGTCGAGATAGCCCTTGCGCGTGCAGTCGTTGATCAACAGTTCGCAGGCCGCCTTCTGCGCGCCGTACGAGGTGCGCGGGGTTAGGATCGTCGCATCGGTGACGGGATCTGGCAGGTCGCCGCCATAGACGGCGATCGAGGAGGTGAAGACCAGCCGCGCCGGATGGCGCAGACGGCGGCAAGCCTCAAGAACATTGCGGGTGCCGTCGAGATTGACCCGCCAGCCGAGATCGAAATCCGCTTCCGCGCCTGCGCTGACGACGGCAGCGAGATGGAACACCGAATCGGTGTCGTTGCCGATCAGCATCGCGACCTGCGCCGGGTCGCCGACATCGCCGGCGATGGCGCTGACCCGCGGGTCGCCGGCGCCGACCGGCGACAGGCCGACATCGAACAGCACCAGCTCGTCGATCCGCTCCTGCCGGCCCGACCGGCCAACCAGCGTTCCCTGGTCGAGCAGACGTTGCGCCAGCTTCCGGCCGAGGAATCCGGCGCCGCCGGTGATGACGACTTTCATCGCAGCCGGCTCTCGCTACTTCTTCTCCGGCTCTGTCACCACCAGCGTGACGTTCTCCGCCAGCATGGTGAACACCAGCTTGCCGTTCGAGGCCCGGTAGGTCCAGATTTCCAGCGGGCCGATCTTGCCGATGTCGTCCGGCTGGCCCAGCAGCGCCACGACCTCGGCCTTCTTCTTGGCCTCGCCCGCCTTCTGCAACATCTCTTCCTTGGTAGGCTTGCCGCAGGCGGCGAGCGCCAGCAGCAGCGCCCCCACCAGCGCCGCTCTCAGCATCGTCATGGTCCTATCCTCCCCGCCCGCCGGCGCTCAGTGCACGCTCTTGACGACCTCGGTCACGATGCCGACCAGCTCGTCGATCTGCGGTTTGTCGATGATCAGCGGCGGCGACAGGGCGATGGTGTCGCCGGTGAGGCGGATCAACGCGCCCTTCTCATAGCATTTCACCAGGCATTCGTAGCCGCGGACTCCCGGTTTGCCGTCGAACGGTTCCATCTCGATGGCCGCCACCATGCCGATGTTGCGCAGGTCGATGACGCCGCCAATCCCCTTCATCGAATGGATCGCGTTCTCCCAGTAGGGCGACAACTCGGCGGCGCGCTGGAAAAGTCCCTCCTCCTGGTAGACGTCGAGCGTCGCCAGGCTGGCGGCGCAGGCCAGCGGATGGGCCGAGTAGGTATAGCCATGGAACAGTTCGATCATGTGTTCGGCGCCGGTCATGAAGGCGTCGTAGATGTGCTTGCGCGCGAACACCGCGCCCATCGGCACCGTGCCGTTGGAGATGCCCTTGGCCACAGTCATCATGTCGGGCAGCACGTTGAAATGCTCCGCGGCGAAGGAGCTGCCGAGCCTGCCGAAGCCACAGATCACCTCGTCGAAGATCAGCAGGATGCCGTGCCGGTCGCAGATCTGCCGCAGCTTCTGCAGATAGCCTTTGGGCGGGATCAGCACGCCCGTCGAGCCGGCCACCGGCTCGACGATGACGGCGGCGATGGTCGAGGCGTCGTGCAGGGCGATGATGCGCTCCAGCTCGTCGGCCAGATAGGCCCCGTGCACGGGCTGGCCGCGGGTGAAGGCGTTCTTCTCCGGCAGGTGGGTGTGCGGCATGTGATCGACGCCGGCCAGCATGGGGCCGAACACCTTGCGGTTCGACACGATGCCGCCGACCGAGATGCCGCCGAAGCCGACGCCATGGTAGCCGCGCTCGCGGCCGATCAGGCGGGTGCGCTGGCCCTCGCCGCGGGCGCGATGATAGGCCAGCGCGATCTTCAGCGCCGTATCGACCGCCTCCGAGCCGGAGTTGGTGTAGAAAACATGGTCGAGATCGCCCGGCAGCATGGCAGCCAGCCTGGCCGCGAGTTCGAACGCCTTGGGGTGCCCCATCTGGAACGGCGGCGCGTAATCCATCTCGGCGACCTGGCGCTGCACCGCCTCGACGATGCGGCGGCGGCCATGGCCGGCATTGACGCACCACAGCCCGGCGCAGCCATCGAGAATCTTGCGCCCGTCATGGCTGAAATAATGCATGTCCTTGGCGCCGACCAGCAGCCGAGGATTCTTCTTGAACTGCCGATTGGCCGAGAACGGCATCCAGAAGGCCTCGAGATTGTTGGGCACTTCGGTCGCCATGGACTGGCGCGGGGTGGGCGAATTCATGAAACTGTCCTTTCCCGGCGATCGAACCGGCATTCCACACGAGCTTGTGAAACAGTAGCATGCTCGCAGCGGCCGGCGGAATACGCCCGCTATTCGCCCGCCGCCCAGCCGGAATGCAGGATCGCACCATGGACGCCACCGACACCGTCATTTCCCTGCTTTCGCGCGGCAGCTACGACCTCTATAGCGGCGAGCGGGTCAGCCAGCTCGAGCACGCCCTGCAATGCGCCCATTTCGCCGAACAGGCGGGCGCCGCGGACGGCCTGATCGTCGCCACCCTGCTGCACGACATCGGCCATATCCTCGAGGGCGGCGAACACGCGGCCGAACGCGGCATCGACGCCGGGCACGAGACGCTGGGCGCGGACTGGCTGGCCAGGCGCTTCGGACCCGAAGTCAGCCAGCCGGTGCGCCTGCACGTAGCCGCCAAGCGCTACCTGTGCGCCACCGATCCCGGCTATTTCGGCCGCCTGTCGCCGGCATCGGTACGCAGCCTCGCCCTGCAGGGCGGGCCGATGTCGCCGGCCGAGGTCGCCGCGTTCGAGGCCGATCCCTTCGCCACGGACGCCGTGCGGCTGCGCCAGTGGGACGAGCAGGGCAAAGTCGTCGGCCTGAGGACGCCGGATCTGGAGTATTTCCGGCCGCGAATCGCAGCGGCGCTCAGCGACAGCGCCAACCCCTAGAACGGCCCTGCCAGAGCCGCCATCAAAGGCAGGCTGCGCAATAAAAGGACACTGGCGAAAGCGACGCAAAAACAGTCACTGTCGACTCCACCGCCCGTAAGATTTCTGCAACAATCCGGTGCTACCTCTGTGTGGGGGTAGGCTCGGGGGCGTGCGGAACTGGCTTCGGCACGCGACAAGCGGCGCAATGCCGCTCAGGCGCCAATGTTGCTTGCGTTGGCGGCCCGGGAGTTGCCGTACGCGTTCGCTTCAACGAGAGGGAGGCTTTTCAGCCATGACGTTTCGCAATTTCCGGCGTGCCAGCCTGTGGGCGACGGTCGGTGTGGCAGCCGCGGCGCTCGCGTCCGGCGCTCTGGCGCAGACCAAGCTGACGGTCTACACCGCACTCGAGTCCGACCAGCTCAAGGCCTACAAGGAAGCCTTCGAGAAGGACGTCAAGGACATCGAGCTGGTGTTCGTCCGCGACTCGACCGGCGTCGTCACCGCCAAGCTGCTCGCGGAGAAGAACAACCCGCGCGCCGACATCGTCTGGGGCGTGTCCGCCTCGTCGCTGGCGCTGCTCGGCAACGAAGGCATGCTCGAGCCCTACGCTCCGAAAGGACTCGACAAGGTCTCCGCCAAGTTCCGCGATGCGAAGAATCCGCCGACCTGGGTCGGCATGGACGTCTACTCGTCGGTGATCTGCTTCAATACCGCCGAAGCGGAGAAGAAGAAGCTGAAGGCGCCGAAATCGTGGAAGGACCTGACCGATCCGGCCTATCGCGGCCAGATCGCCATGCCCAACCCCGCCTCCTCCGGCACCGGCTTCCTGATGGTTTCCGCCTGGCTGCAGATGATGGGGGAGGATGCCGGCTGGAAGTACATGGATGCGCTGCACGGCAATATCGCCTCCTACACGCATTCGGGCTCCAAGCCCTGCCGTCAGGCCGGCGCCGGCGAGTACGCCGTCGGCCTGTCGTTCGACTTCCGCGGCTCGGACGTCAAGAAGAAGGGCGCGCCGGTCGACCTGATCTGGCCGACCGAGGGCCTGGGCTGGGACGTCGAGGCCGCCGCGGTCATGAAGGGCAGCAAGAACATGGAAGCGGCCAAGAAGCTGGCCGACTGGTCGATCACGCCCAACGCCATGAAGATGTACTCGGCCAACTTCGCCATCCTGGCGGTGCCGGGCCAGGCGCAGCCCCTGCCCTTCCTGCCGAACGACCTGGAATCGAAGCTCGCGAAGGTCGATTTCGACTGGATGGCGAAGAATCGCGAACGGATCCTGGCGGAGTGGAGCAAGCGCTACGACGCCAAGAGCGAACCCAAGTAAACGGTTCGTCGGAAAATCGCCGGGCGGTCCCCCAAGGGATCGCCCGGTTCCATTTAGGGGCTAGCGGGGATTTCGATGGCAACCGGCTCCGGCGCGGCATACCTCGAGGTGCGCGATCTCGAGAAGCGCTTCGGCGAGTTCGTCGCCTTGCGCGACATCTCCCTGTCGATCGAGAAGGGCGAGTTCGTGGTGTTCCTCGGCCCGTCCGGTTGCGGCAAGACGACCTTGCTGCGCGCCATTGCCGGGCTGGACCGCCACAGCGCGGGCAGCATCGTGCAGGATGGTCGCGAGATATCGAACCTGGCCCCGGCCCAGCGCGATTTCGGCATCGTGTTCCAGTCCTATGCGCTGTTCCCCAATCTGACGGTCGAAAGCAACATCGCCTACGGCCTGCGGCGCATGGATGGGGCGCAGAAGCGCAAGCGGGTGGCCGAACTGCTGCAGCTCATCGGCCTGCCCGGTTCGGGCGACAAGTATCCCTCGCAACTTTCCGGCGGCCAGCAGCAGCGCGTGGCGCTGGCTCGCGCCATAGCACCTTCGCCGGGCCTGCTGCTGCTCGACGAGCCGCTCAGCGCCCTCGACGCGCGCGTGCGCATTCATCTGCGCAAGGAAATCCGCGATCTCCAGCGGCGCCTCGACGTCACCACCATCATGGTCACGCACGACCAGGAGGAGGCGTTGACGATGGCCGACCGCATCGTGGTGATGAACCACGGGGTGATCGAGCAGATCGGCACGCCCGAGGAGATCTACCGGCTGCCGGCCAGCGTCTTCGTGGCCAACTTCATCGGCGCCATGAACTTCGTCGCCGGCCGCGCCGTGGATGACGGCATCGTGCGCTGCGGCGGCGTCGATCTGGCCAGCGACGCGCCGCACCGCCGACCGGCGGGATCGCAGGTGACGGTGGCGATCCGCCCGGAAGACATCGCCGTGCGCAACCTGCCGCCCGGCGGCAGCAACATCGTCGAGGCGCGCATCGTCGATCTCGAGTTCCTCGGCGCGTTCTGCCGCGCCACGCTTGCCACCGGACTGGGAGAGGCCGCCGACCTCAAGGCCGATTTCTCGATCAACGCGGTGCGCGATCTTGGCCTGAAACCCGGCCATTCGCTGCCGGTCCGCCTGCCGCCGGACCGTCTGGTGGTCTACTCGGCGGAATGAGCTCGTGAGCGCCGCCGGCGACATCTCACAAACCGCTCCGCGAACGCGCGACGATCGCTGGATTGCGGTCGCCGTTCTGCTGGCGATCGTCGCCTTCATGGCGCTGTTCTTTGTCCTGCCGCTGGGGGCGCTGCTGATCCGCAGCGTTGCCGATCGCTCCGGCGCCTTCGTCGGCCTGCAGAACTTCGTCGAGTACTTCTCGACCCCGGCGCTGTTCAATTCGCTGTGGAACAGCCTGTTCGTGGCGGCAGTGACCACGGTAATCGGCGTCACCCTGGCCTTCCTGTTCGCCTACGCGCTGACCCGTACGTGCCTGAAAGCGGCGCGGCTGTTCCGGGCGGCGGCGCAAATACCGATTCTGGCGCCCTCGCTGCTGCCCGGCATATCGCTGGTCTATCTGTTCGGCAACCAGGGAATGCTGAAGGAGCTGCTGTTCGGCGCCTCGATCTACGGGCCGATCGGCATCGTCATCGGCGAAGTGTTCTACACCTTCCCCCATGCGCTAATGATCCTCATCACCGCCCTGTCGCTGACCGACGCACGGCTCTACGAAGCCGCCGAGTCGCTGGGCGCCAGCCGCCTCCGCACTTTCTTCACCGTCACCCTGCCCGGGGCCAAGTACGGGCTGATCAGCGCAGTCTTCGTCGTTTTCACCCTCACCATCACCGATTTCGGCGTGCCGAAGGTGATTGGCGGCCAGTTCAACGTGCTGGCCACTGACATCTACAAGCAGGTGATCGGCCAGCAGAACTTCGAAATGGGGGCGGTCGTCGCGATCGTACTGCTGGCCCCCGCGGTGCTGGCCTTCGTCGTCGACCGTCTGGTGGCGCGCAAGCAGATCGCCCTGCTGTCGGCCCGCGCAGTGCCCTATGCGCCCAGCCCCAAGCCCTTGAAGGACTGGAGTTTTTTTGTTTACTGTGCGGTGGTGTCGCTGGCCATCGTCGGCATCATCGCCATGGCAGGCGCCGCCTCGTTCATCAAGTTCTGGCCCTACAACCTGTCGCTGACCTTCGACAACTATCGCTTCGATCTTATGGATGGCGGCGGCTGGGCCGCCTACTACAACTCCATCGAGCTGGGCCTCTGGGTGGCAGTGGTGGGCACGCTGTTCATCTTCTCCGGCGCCTACATGGTCGAGAAGATGCGCGGGCTCTACGCGCTGCGCGGCCTGGTGCAGTTCGCCGCCGTGCTCCCGATGGCCGTGCCGGGCCTGGCGCTGGGCCTGGGCTACATCTTTTTCTTCAACTACCCGGGCAATCCGCTGGGCTTTCTCTACGCGACCATGGCGATCCTGGTCCTGAACACGGTGGCGCATTTCTACACCGTGCCGCATCTGACCGCCGCGACGGCGCTGAAGCAGCTCGACACCGAATTCGAATCGGTTTCACAATCCCTGAAGGTGCCGTTCTACATCACCTTCGTGCGCGTCACCCTGCCGGTCTGCAGTCCGGCCCTGCTCGATATCGGCATCTACCTTTTCCTCAACGCGATGACGACGGCCTCGGCGGTGGTGTTCCTTTATGCGCCGCACACGTCGCTCGCCTCGATCGCCGTTCTGAACATGGACGATGCCGGCGATATCGCGCCCGCCGCCGCCATGGCGATGATGATCGTCTACACCTCGGCAGCACTTCGGTTGCTGCACGAGGGCATATCGTTCCTGATCCTGCGCCGGGCGCAGGCCTGGCGGAAGCGCTGAACTAGGCGGCCTTACGCGCTATCACCGAGAAAATCCCGCTGGCGCGGGCGATGCGCCTGTCGCCGACCCTCAGATAGCAATTGGCGAAGGCCAGTCGCCGGCCAGTCTGCTGCACGTCGGTATGGGCCTCGAGCCAGTCGCCCAGCGCCGCCGTGCTGGCGAAATCGATGGTGATCGACACCGTCGCCAGATGCTGGTCCGGACCGGTCATGTGGGCGCAGCTGTAGCCCAGCGCCAGATCGGCCAGGGTGGTCAGCAGGCCGCCATGGGCGATGTCACGGCTGTTGGTGTGCCGCTCGTCGATCCGGATTCCAAGGACAAGGCCCTTGCCCTCGGGCCGGCAATGGAGCGGTCCAACGGTCTGCAGAAAGTTGCTGGTGCGGGGCATCGGGCCGAAGCCCTCGGGTATGGCGTTCATGACGCCCATGGTGCCGCGATGGACACAGGCGGCCAGCGCAAGGCGCGCAACAGGCGTTGCGCGACGGGTAACGATCGGCCGCGCTCAGCCGGGCGGCAGCTGGCTGCGCAGCCAGCGGCGGAAAGTGCTGAGGCCGCGCTCGTTGGCGTCGCGCCGGCGAAACAGCAGGTAATAGGCGTAGGGAGTGTCGAGGGTAAGGTCGAACGGCGCCACCAGCCGACCGTCGCGCAGGTACGGCTCGGCCAGCGCATCGAAGGCCGTGGCGACGCCCAGCCCCGCCGCCGCTGCCTCATAGAGCATCTGCACCGAATCGAAGCGCAGACCGCCCGCCGGTCGGAACGGCTCGACGCCCGCGGTGGCCAGCCACTGCCGCCACAACCCGCGCTGCTGAATCAGCGACAACAGCGTGTGATGGCGCAGATCGTCCGGCGTGCGCAGCGCTTTGCGACCCTGCAGCAGCGAAGGCGCGCAAAGGGGCCGCGACAGCAGCGGCATGAGTTTTTCCGACGCCACGCCCTGCCAGTTGCCCGTGCCCAGCCGCAGCACGGCATCGACCCGCTCGGTATTGAAGTCGACTGGCTGCGTGCCGGTGGCGATCTCGAGATCGAAATTGGGATGGGCGGCCCGGAAACCCGGCAGACGCGGCAGAAGCCAGAGTGCGGCGAAGGACGGCAGCAGATTGAGCCGCAGGCGCACCCGCGGGCCCCGCCCGCGCAGCACGGCACCGGCAGCGGCGAGCTGGGCCAGCGCCGGCTCGACGGCCGCAAGGTATTTCTGGCCGGCCGATGTCAGTTGCAGCGAGCGGTTGAGACGGTGGAACAGCGGCGCGCCGACGATGTGCTCCAGCGCCGCCACGCGCCGGCTGACGGCCGAGGTCGTCAGGTTGAGCTCGGTCGCCGCCGCCGTCAGGCTGCCGGTGCGCGCCGCCACGGCAAACGCCTCGATGGCGCCCAGCGGCGGCAGGCGCGCGGACATGGCTAGCGGTTGACGTCGACGACGACGCGCCCGCGCACCTTGCCCTTGAGGATATCGTTGGCAAGCTGCGGCACGTCGCCCAGGGTCGCGTCGACCGTCATGGCGTCGAGCTTGTCGAGCGGCAGATCGGTGGCCAGGCGGTCCCAGGCCTCCTGGCGCGGCGCCATCGGCAGCATCACTGAATCGATGCCGTACATCGTGATGCCGCGCAGGATGAAGGGCATGATGTTGCCCGGGAAGGTAACGCCGGCCGCCAGGCCGCACACGGCTGCGGCGCCCATGTACTTCACCTGCGCCAGAGCCCGCGCCAGCATGACGCCCGAGACCGTATCGACCACGCCGGCATAGCGCTCGGACAGCAGCGGCGCCTCGCCGGCTTCGGTCAGCTCCTTGCGCTCGATAATCGAGGCGGCGCCGAGGCCCTTGAGATAATCGGCCTCCTCCGGGCGGCCGGTGGCGGCGACGACCTGATAGCCCAGCTTCCTGAGGATGGCGATGGCGACGCTGCCGACGCCGCCAGCGGCGCCGGTAACGAGAATCTCGCCGTCGGCCGGCCTGATGCCGTGCTTTTCCAGCGCCAGGACGCAAAGCATGGAGGTGTAGCCCGCCGTGCCGATGGCCATCGCCTGCTTGGTCGAGATCCCTTTGGGGACGCGAACCAGATGCGCCGCTTTAAGCCGCGCCTTGGTGGCGTAGCCGCCCCAGAACAACTCGCCCATGCGGTAGCCGTTCACCAGCACCTTGTCGCCGGGCTTGAAGTCGGCGCTGTCGGATCTTTCCACGGTGCCGGCCAGATCGATGCCGCCGACATGCGGCCAGGTCTTCACCAGTCGGCCGCCGGTGGTGACGATCAGCCCGTCCTTGTAGTTGACCGTCGAGTAATCGACCTTGACCGTCACGTCGCCGGCCGGCAGCCGGTCTTCCGGCAGCTCCTGGATCGCGCTGCTAACCTTCCTGTCGTCTCCCTGCTCCAGCACCAGCGCGCGAATCGTTCCGGCCATGTCTAGTTTTCCTCCCTTGGCAGCGTTTCCTGGAATCTGATCGGCGCGCCGACGGGCTGCGCCAGAAGCTGGTCCTCGCGCATCACGACATTGCCGCGCACGATGGTGGCGGTCGGCCAGCCGGTGACCTGCATCCCGTCATAGGGCGTCCAGCCTGCCTTGCTGGCGATCCACTTGTTCTCGATGCGCCGCTTCGCCTTGAGGTCGACCAGCGTGAAATCGGCATCGTAACCCAGCGCGATGCGGCCTTTGCCGGCGAGATTGAATATCCGCGCCGCCCCGGCCGAAGTCAGGTCGACGAAGCGCTCCAACGTGAGCCGTCCGGCATTGACGTGATCGAGCATGATCGGCACCAGCGTCTGCACGCCGGTCATGCCGGAGGGCGAATCGGGATAGGGCTTGGCCTTTTCCTCGAGGGTATGCGGCGCATGGTCGGAGCCGATGACGTCGACGATTCCGTCGCGCACCGCCTGCCACAGGCCCTCGCGATGGCGTGCGTCGCGGATCGGCGGGTTCATCTGCGCCAGGGTGCCGAGCCGGTCGTAGCAATCGGGCGCCGCCAGCGTGAGGTGCTGCGG
>JBFWZG010000009.1:0-39911 GCA_050185515.1 Reyranellaceae bacterium | reverse complement strand
GCGTTTCGCGGCAATCTGACGCCGCCCGCGATTCTCGCCGAGGAGACCGGCGCTTTTGCCGCCGAAGGAATCGAGATCGAGTTCGTGCCGTTCGACAACTCCGCGGTAGCGGCCACGGCCGTGATCTCCGGCGACATCGACGTCGCCGCCATGGCCTTCACGGCGGCGGCCTACAATCTCGCCGGCAAGGGCGGGCTGCGCGCCGTTGCCGGCTCGCTGCGCGAGATGCCCGGCTACAAGTTCACTGCTTTCGTGGTGTCGTCGTCGGCGTGGAACGAGGGCGTGCGCTCGCCCGACGCGCTGATCGGCCGGAAGATCGGCATTACGACCGTCGGCTCGCCGCTGCATTTCTTCCTGGCCGAACTGGCAGAGCGGGCCGGCAGAGACCCGCGCCTGCTCGACCTGGTGCAGCTGCGCTCGATGCCTGCGACCATGGCGGCGCTGCAGAGCGGCAAGGTCGACGGCGCGCTGCTGCTGAGCGCCATGGCGCACCGCGCCGAAAGCGAGGGGTTCGGTCGCATCGTCGGCTGGGTCGGGGAGGAAACGCCCGGCCAGACCAACGGGCTGTTCGCCTCGGCGGCCACCATCGCCGGCAAGCGGGCGCTGCTCGAACGGTTCCTGCGCGCCTATCGCGTTGGCGCCGGGCTGTACTTCGACGCTTTCCTGCAGCGCAGCGCCGATGGCGCCCCGATCAAGGGCGACGGTTACGCTCGATTCCTGGAGATCCTGGCACGCCGCAACGGCACGACGGTGCAGGCTATGGAAGCCAATATCGGTTTCAACCACAAGCAGGCCAGACTCGATGTCCACAGCGTCATGCGGCAGATCGCATTGGCGCGGCGGCTGGGGCTGGTGGACCAGGAGTTTGTAGCCGGCGACATCTTCGATCCCGGTCTGACCGCCGGCGATTGATCCCGCGGCGCGTGCTCAGGACGCGGAGGGCGGCCGCCGTGTCGCGAGGAAGATTCCCGGCAGCACGAGAGCGACGCCGGCCAGATGGTAGAGGTGCAGATCCTCCCCCAGCAGCGCGAAGGCCAGCAGGCCGGTGAAGAGCGGGCTCATATACATGATCAGCCCGGTCGGGCCGGCGCCGAGGTGGCGCTGCACGTAGCCATAGGCCTGATAGGCGCCGAAGCCGGGTACGACGGCGAGGAAGATCGCGACCCCGACGCTTTGCCAGCTCAGCGGGAAAGGCTTGTAGACGATCGCTTCGCCGATCACGAAGGGCAACAGCGCCACCAGACCGCCGAAGGTGATGGCGGCCAGCCGCGCCGTTGGCGGCAGCCGGCTGGGCCGATGCTTGAGCAGCACCGAATAGACCGCCCAGGCGATGGCGGCGGCCAGGATCAGCAGGTCGCCGACGGTGAAGCGCACGGCCAGGATGGTGGCCGGGTCGCCGCGCGCTATGACGACCAGCACGCCCAGCAGGCTGAGGGCGACGCCCAGCAGCTGCCCGCCGCTCATGCGTTCGCCATAGAACAGGCGCGCGAAGAGAATGATCAGTACCGGCGAGGCGGCGTAGATCAGGCCGATATTGGTGGCCGAGGTGGTGGCGGCGCCGAGATAGACCACGCCGCCGCAAATGCCCATGCCCAGTGCCCCAAGCACCAGCAGATCGCGCCATTCCGCGATCGCCGCGGTGCGATGCCGCCACAGCGCCCCGGCGCAGAACGGCAGCAGCAGCGCCAGCGCGCCGGCCCAGCGCCAGAAGGCCAGGGCCATCGGCGGCAGAAAATCCGAGGTGGCGCGCGCGGTCAGCATGTTGGCCGCGAACATCAGCGCGGTCAGCACCAGCAGGACATAGGCCAGGGGTTCGGCGCGGGGCGAACGCGCAGGATCGCTCATGACGGACGACTGACGATCAGACCGGGGCCAGCCCCTCGGGCGGCACGGTGCCGCCTTCGGCCTTGATGGCGCGGCGATAGGCGGCTTCCGATCTGAACGGGCCCTGCTTGGCATGCTGCTCGGGTCGGATCGGCCTGATCTCGCCGGTGCCGGGGAGCACCACGTTGTGCGAGCCGTCGCGGCCGATCAGCGGAATCTTCCGCTGCCAGCGCGAGAAGACCCGGCGCATGGAGGCGGAGAAGGTGACGTAGGTGTCGAACTCGGACTGGTCCCTGGCGAAGATCTTCTCGAAGGTAGCGACGAACTCGGCGACGTAATGACGGTCGACGATCTGCAGATTCGACATCACCCAGCAGCGATCCTCGAAATCCCAGTAGATCGACAGGCCGACGAACTCGCGGCGACGGTTGATGTAGGGGAAGAAGGGAAAGGCGCGGCAGGCGATGGTGCGGTTGTCGCGCTCGCAATGGGCGACGCCCTTGCATTCGATCGCGACGCACGTCTTTTCCAGCTCGGCGACGATCTTGCGCGTCGGCGCGTCGTAGGGCTTGAACTTGCTCCAAAGATCGGTCCGGGAGCGCAGCAGGTCCCATTCGGCGCGTTCGGCGACCGGCACCGCGTTCTGCGTCGAGCAGCATACCGGCTCGCCGCCATTGAGCGGCGCGCATTTGCGCCCGCAGTCGTAGCGCGCCAAAGGCGAGCCGAAGCCCTCGTAGAACTCGGCGAAGTCGGCGGGGGTGAGACGGCTCATGCGGTACCACTCATTGGCTTGCCACTGCACGCGCGCCGTCAGGGCAGCACGCGCCATACGATCGTTTCCTTCATGCCATGATTCTCGAGCTGAAGGGAGGTGGGAATGTCGTAGCGTGCGAACTCCTGCAGCCCCTGTGTGGGTAAGTAGGCGCGACCGGGATCGCCCATCAGCACGAGCGCGCCATTGCCGGCGTGGCGGCGCAGCCAGTCGAAGACGCGCTCGGCCAGCGGCCGCTCGTAGCAGACATCGCCGGCCAGCACGACATCGATGCCACGCTCTGCCTCGATTTCGAGCAGGTCCGCACCCTCGGCGAGGATCGCGACGCCATTGGCGTCGGCATTGAGGCGCATGGCGTCGAGCGCGAAAGGATCGATGTCGCTGGCGCGGGCCGATGTCGCGCCGGCCTTCATCGCCGCCAGCGCCGCCAGCCCCGATCCGGCGGCGAAGTCGAGCACGGTGCGCCGGCGCATAAGCTCGGGTCGATCGAGGATCAGCCGGGCGATGGCCTGGCCGCCCGGCCAGCAGAACGCCCAGTAGGGCGGCGGCACGCCCATCTCCTCCAGCGCCGCCTCGCTGGCGCGCCAGATCGGCGTGATCTCGGTCGCCAGATGCAGGCGCAGCTCGGGCACCATCGACGGGGCCTCCAGCACGGTATTGGCGCGGATGAAGGCTTCCCGCGCGGTGGCGTCGATCATGCCAGGGCCCGTCCGGCGAACAGTCCGGCGAGCAGGATCCAGCCGAGATGCCGGTTGGCCTGGAAGCGGACGAGGCAGCCGGCCGGGTCCGCCGGGTTCACGGTCGCGACCTGCGAGAGAAGATGCATCGCCGCGCCGGCCAGCCCGATCCAGGCCGGCCAGCCCAGTTGCGCCAGGAAGATCGCCAGCCCGAACAGGATCACGGTGGCGACGGCGAAAGCCGACAGCCACGCGCGCGGGCTGGTGGCGAAGCGTCGGGCGGTCGAACGCACGCCGACGATGGCGTCGTCGCGCTGGTCCTGCATGGCGTAGATGGTGTCGTAGACCAAGGTCCAGGCGATGCCGCCGGCATAGAGCGCGATCGCCGGCCAGCCGATCTCGCCGCGCAGCACCGCCCAGCCAAGCAGCGCGCCCCAGTTGAAGGCGAAGCCCAGCACCAGCTGCGGCCAGTCGGTGATCCGTTTCATCAGCGGATAGATCGCGACGATGAGCAGCGAGGCGGCGCCGACGGCGATGGCGAAGGGCGGAAAGCTCAGCAGCACCGATAGACCGACAAGGCCCTGAGCGAGGAGAAAGAGCATTGCGGCGCGCACCGTCACGTCGCCGGCCGGCAGCGGCCGGCCTTTCGTGCGTTCCACCTGGGCATCGACGTCGCGATCGAGAATGTCGTTCCAGGTGCAGCCGGCGCCGCGCATGGCGATGGCGCCGAGACCGAACAGCGCGAACTGCAGCGCCAGATCCGGCAGCGAGGCGCGCGCGCCGGTCCACGCCATGGCGAGCGACCACCAGCATGGGAACAGCAGCAGCCAGATGCCGATCGGCCGGTCCCAGCGCGCCAGCCGCGCGAAAGGACGCCAGGCGGGCGGCAGCAGGCGCTGCGACCAGTGGCGATGGCTGATGTCGGTATGCGCCGTGTCCTGCCGCGTCATGGCGCCATTGTGACGGGCGCCCGCGACGCCCTCAACCGGCGCTTCCGCGCAGCCGCGCTATGCTATGGTCGCGTCGGAGCAACCCAAGGGAGCGCGGGCAGTGGCGGGCGAGCGAAGCGATGCGGCATTGCGACCGCCGGCGCCGATCGGCAGCGCCGAAGAGGCCGAGCGTCGCCGCCAGGTGATCGAAGCCGGCCTCACGGACCGGGCGCGGTGGTCCGATCCGGCGCAGCTCGAGGCGGCATGGAACGCGCGCGCCCAGCAGGCGGCGGCCTATGTGCCGACCGGCGCGCATGTGCTCGATCTCGGCTGCGGCGCCATGGCGCTGGAAAAGTTCCTGCCGCCGGGCTGCGCCTACCAGCCCTGCGATCTGGTGGCGCGCGATGCGCGCACCATCGTGTGCGACTTCAACAAGGGCGAGTTTCCCGCGGCCGGCGACAGCGACATCGTCACCATGCTGGGCGTGCTGGAGTACATCTACGACGCGCCGGCTTTCCTCGCGCAACTGGCGGCACTGCGCCGGCCGGTGGTGATGAGCTATTGCGCCGCCGATCTGGCGACGCTTGATCGTGCGGCGCTGGGCTGGGTCAACGCCTTCTCCGTAGCCCAGCTGGCCGCGCTTCTGAGCCAGGCGGGCCTGACCATCGAGCGCGCCGATCGCATCGATCCGGCGCAGATCATGCTGCGCCTGTCGCCCGCGCCGCGTCCGGCCGTCGCGGAAAAGCATGTGGCGGTTATGACCTACAACAACGTCGGCAATTTCGGCGACCGGCTGGGCTTCCATCTGCTTAGCCAGATCATGCCGCCGCATGCCCGGGTGAGCTGGATCAACTTCAAGCCCTTCGCCCCGCCGCCCGCACCAGTCGATCTGCTGGTCATCGGCATCGGCAATTCGCTGTTCGACCAGCTTTTCGTCCCGGGTTTCATGGAAATGGTGCGCGGCGCCAAGAGACGGATCGGCATATTCGGCACGCAGTATCGCTCCCCTGTTCTCGCCGGGCAGATGAGAGAACTGGTGCCGCTACTCGACGTCTGGCACGCGCGCTATGCCGACGATCTCATGCTGTACGGCCGCGGCAGGGCCAACGTTCGGCATCTCGGCGACTGGCTGATCCAGGCGTGCCCGATGGCGCAGGGCACGGACGATCGACTGCTGAAGATCGGCTCGGAGATGTGGAACGAATTGCCGCTCGACCGGACCATCCAGAACATCCAGCGCCATCGCCGCGTTTTCTCGACGCGCCTGCATCCGCTGCTCTGCGCCCTGACCAGCGCCGAGGAGGTCGGCTATCGCGATCCGCGCGAGCTCGATGGCCAACCCGCGGGCAAATTCCGTTCCATGCTGCTCGACGTGTTCGGCCGCGACTATCCCGAGGATCGGCTGTGGCCGGTCGACCGGCGCGCCGTGGTCGCCTACAAGGCCAAGGTGGCGCAGGGCGTGTCGCTGCTGGCGCGCGATCTCGCCCAGCTTCTCGCCTGACCATGGCCGGCGATCGCGACGAGGATCTTCAGGGCGAGGGAGGGAGGCAGGCCCGCCTGTTCGTCGATGCCGCGCTGACCGAAGGCGGCATCGTCGAACTCGACGCCGATCGCGCGCATTATCTGCGCAACGTCCTGCGGCTGGAACCGGGCGCGACCGTCAAACTGTTCAACGGAAGGGACGGCGAATGGCGCGCCGCGGTCGAGGCTGCCGGCAAGCGGCACGCCCGTCTGATCGTCGGCAAGCCGGTGCGCGCTCAGGAACCGGAGCCCGATCTGTGGCTGGTCTTCGCGCCGATCAAGCGCGCGCGCATCGATTTCGTCGCGGAGAAGGCGACCGAGCTCGGCGTTTCGGCGCTCCTGCCGGTGTTCACGCGTTACACCGCGATGACGCGGGTGAATGTCGATCGCCTGCGCGCCAATGCGCTGGAAGCGGCCGAGCAGACCGAACGCTTGAGCGTGCCGCGCGTTCACGAGGCCGTGACGTTCGAGGCGCTTCTGCGCGACTGGCCGCAGGGCCGGCGACTGTTGCTGGCAGACGAAAGCGGCGGCGGCGCGCCGGTCGGGCAGGCGTTGCGCGAACTGGACGCAAGCGCAAGCGCTGCGCCCTGGGCGGTGCTGGTCGGACCCGAAGGCGGCTTCCATCGCGACGAGCTTGACGCGTTGCACAAACTGGATTTTGTTACGGCCGTCGGCCTGGGTCCGCGCATTCTACGCGCCGACACGGCAGCGCTTGCGGCGCTGGCGTGTTGGCAGGCGCTGGTCGGCGATTGGGAGCGGCCCACACCGCGTCTGCCGCTCGACTACGGGCGGCGCGACGCCAAGCAAGGAAGTTGAGGGGAAGAGACAAATGTCCGCTCCGCCCACCACAAGCGGCGCGCCGGTCACCGACCGCCGCCAGCTCGTCGACTACATCGCGTCCGGCAACAAGCCGAAAGACCAATGGCGCATCGGCACCGAGCACGAGAAGTTCGGGTTCATCAAGGAATCGCTCAAGCCGATGCCCTATGACGGGCCGCACGGCATTCGCGCCATGCTGGAAGGATTGCGCGATCGCTATGGCTGGCAGGAAGTGCTCGAGAATGGCAAGCCGATCGCATTGCTCAAGGACGGCTGCAGCGTCACCCTGGAGCCGGGGGGGCAGCTCGAGCTCTCCGGCGCGCCGCTCGAGAACATCCACGAGACCTGTCGCGAGGTGCATCAGCATCTGTCCCAGGTCAAGGCCGTGGCCGAGGACATCGGCGTCGCTTTCATCGGCCTGGGCTTCGCGCCGACCTGGAAGCGTTCCGACATGGTCTGGATGCCCAAGGGCCGCTACAAGATCATGGGCGAATACATGCCCAAGCGCGGCAGTCTCGGCCTCGACATGATGCTGCGCACCTGCACGGTGCAGGTCAATCTCGACTACGCCAGCGAAGCCGACATGGTGAAAAAGTTCCGCGTCTCGCTGGCGCTGCAGCCGATCGCCACCGCATTGTTCGCCAACTCCGCCTTCACCGAAGGCCGGCCGAACGGCTTCCTGTCCTATCGCAGCCATATCTGGACAGACACCGACCCCGACCGCTGTGGCATCCTGCCTTTCGTGTTCGAGGACGGCATGGGCTTCGAGCGCTACGTCGACTACATGCTCGACGTGCCGATGTACTTCGTCTACCGCGACGGCAAGTACATCGACGCCTCCGGCCTGTCGTTCCGCGACTTCCTCGACGGCAAGCTGGCCGTGCTGCCGGGCGAGATTCCGACCATCAGCGACTGGGCCGATCACATGACGACGGCCTTTCCCGAAGTGCGGCTGAAGAAGTTCCTCGAGATGCGCGGCGCGGACGGCGGCGGCTGGGGACGGCTCTGCGCCCTGCCGGCGCTGTGGGTCGGCCTGCTCTACGAGCAGAGCGCGCTCGATGCGGCGTGGGATCTCGTCAAGGACTGGACGCCGGAACATCACGACGCGCTGCGCGCCGGCGTGCCGCAGCACGGGCTGAAAATGGCGTTCCGCAATGGCACGCTGCGCGAGGTCGCGCTGCGGGTGCTGGAAATCGCCCGCGCCGGTCTTTCCGCGCGCGCCCGGCTCGATGCCGGCGGCAGCGACGAGACCGGCTTCCTGCACGTGCTGGAGCAGATCGCCGACAGCGGCGAGACGCCGGCCGAACGCAAGCTGGCGCTGTTCGAAGGCCGCTGGCAGGGCGATCTCTCGCATCTCTTCAAAGAATTCGCCTACTAGGAGCGTCATGAGCGATCGCATCGATCCGCCGCCGCCGTCAGCCGGTGGCGGATCGGCGCCGATGCGGCCTGCGCATTCGAAGGCCGGTTTGCGCCTGCGCGAATGCAGGTACGGCAAGATGCTCTATCGCCTGAACGACACGTTCATCGGCCGCTCGCTCGAGCTCTACGGGGAGATGGGCGAGCAGGAGGTGCGCGCCCTGTGCAGCCTGGTGCGGCCGGGCGACGTCGTGCTGGAGGTCGGCGCCAATATCGGCACCAACGTCGTGCCGCTGGCCCGCCGCGTGGGAAAAGACGGGGCCGTCGTCGCCTTCGAGCCGCAGCGCCGCGTGCACCAGATGCTGTGCGCCAACGTCGCACTCAACGGACTGCCAAACGTGCTGGCGCTGTGGGCGGCGGCCGGCGCCGCCGAGGGCTCGATCCGGGCGCCGGCGATCGACTACGAGACGCGCGGCAATTTCGGCGGCGTGGCGCTGTCGGCCGAGGGCGACGGCGAGCGCGTGCCCGTGATGACGATCGACGGGCTGGAGCTGCAATCCTGCCGCCTGATGAAGATCGACGTCGAAGGCATGGAGATCGACGTTCTGCGTGGTGCGGCGCGCACCATAGCGAGGCTGCAGCCGCGGCTCTACGTCGAGAACGACCGGCGCGAGAAATCGCCGGCGCTGATCTCGCATCTGGCCGGCCTCGGCTATCGCTGCTACTGGCACTTGCCGCGACTGTTCAACCGCGACAACTTCCGCGGCCATGCCGAGAACGTGTTCGGCGACATCGTTTCGGTGAACATGCTGTGCCTGCCGCCGGGCGACGCGCTCGACGTCGGCGGGTTGCGGCCGGTCAGCGGCCCGAACGACGACTGGCGTACGCCGCCGGGCTGACCCCTACGCCGCCGTGCCGCCGACGGTCAGCGACTCGATCAGGAGGGTCGGCTGGCCGACGCCAACCGGCACGCCCTGGCCGTCCTTGCCGCAGGTGCCGATGCCGGGATCGAGCGACATGTCGTTGCCGATCATCCGGATCTTCTTCAGCGCCTCGGCGCCAGAGCCGATCAGGGTGGCGCCCTTGACCGCCGGACCGATCTTGCCGTTCTCGATCATGTAGGCCTCGGTGCAGGAGAACACGAACTTGCCCGAGGTGATGTCGACCTGGCCGCCGCCGAAATTCACCGCATAGAGACCGCGCTTGACCGAGCCGATGATGTCGGCCGGGGAGGCCTCGCCGCCCAGCATGACGGTGTTGGTCATGCGCGGCAGCGGCTGGTAGGCGTGGCTCTGGCGCCGCCCGTTGCCGGTCGGCCGGACGCCCATCAGGCGCGCGTTCATGCGGTCCTGCATCAGGCCGACCAGCTTGCCGTCCTCGATCAGCACCGTGCGCTCCGTCGGCGTGCCCTCGTCGTCGACGGTCAGCGAGCCGCGCCGGTCGCCCATGGTGCCGTCGTCGATCACCGTGACGCCGGGAGCGGCGATCTGCTCGTTCATCAGCCGGGTGAACACGGATGTCTTCTTGCGGTGGAAATCGCCTTCCAGCCCGTGCCCCACGGCCTCGTGCCAGAGAATGCCCGACCAGCCCGATCCCAGGACCACGGGCAGTTCGCCGGCCGGCGCATCGACCGAACCGAGATTGACCAGGGCCTGGCGGAGCGCCTCGTCGGCTTCCTTCTGCCAGTGCGCCGGATCGATCAGCCGCCGGTAGTCGACGCGACCGCCTGATCCCGTGCCGCCGGCCTCCATGCGATCGCCCTCCTGGGCCACCACGGAAACGTTGAGCCGCACCAGCGGCCGCACGTCGGCGACGCGCAATCCGTCGGCGCGCAGCACCTGCACCACCTGCCAGCTGGCCGACAGCGACACCGAGACCTGCTTGACCCGCGGGTCCCTGCCGCGGGCATAGGCATCGATGTCGGACAGCAGCTTGACCTTCTGCTCGAAGGGCAGCGGCAGGATCGGGTTGGAGTCGCTGTAGTAGAGCCGGTTGGTGCCGCGCGGCGGGTCGGCCAGCGTACCGCCATGGCCGGCGCTGACCGAGCGCACGGTCTGGGCGGCGCGCTTCAGGGCGGCCTCGTCGAGGCTGGAGGCGTGGGCGTAGCCGGTGGTCTCGCCGGCGATGGCGCGCAGGCCGAAGCCCTGGCTGGTGTCGAAACTGGCGCTTTTCAGCTTGCCGTCGTCGAACACCAGCATCTCGCTCTGCACATACTCGAGAAACAGCTCGCCGTCGTCGGCGCCCTTCAGCGCCTCGCCCACGATGCGCTCGACTCGCGGCCGCTCCAGCCCGGCGCGGGTGAAGAACAGATCGTCGGCGATGGCGAGATTGGACATTGGCTGCTCCATACTGAACCGGCGGCCACCTTAGCCCGCTGGACGCGGCGGCGTCACCACGGCGACGATATGGGGCGGCAGGCGCCCGGTTGCGAGGTTCGGGTCACCGAATCGCGATTGCCACTAGGACGCAAGCTATTGATTACAAATAATTTTCTGATTGTCGTCGTCGGCATGCGCCATGCCGGCTGGTCAGGGTGTTGCGCGCGGTTTGGCGCTATGGCGTATAGTCCGGCAAACGACAAGGGACGACAGCGGTGGCGCAGTGCCGGCGGTGGCCGTCCGAGGGACGGAAACGGAAGCGCCGTGCGGCTTGCCGCCGCATGGTGCGCGCTGGCCGAAACCCTTATTGCACTTGGGAAATTCGCATCGTCCGGACCTGCGATCCGGAACCGGCGCGGTCGGAAATAGGGGAGTGGTGAGATGATGAGGCTTCGTTCGCTGCCGCTTTGGCTGATGGGCGCGGTTGCAGCCCTGCTGGCCGGCCCGGCCCTGGCCGACAAGCCGGTCCCCTGGCAGATGAATTTCCAGGCGGCCGCGACTCCGGTGGCGGAGAAACTGCACGAGTTGCACAACTGGCTGCTGGTCGTGATCACCTTGATCACGCTTTTCGTCATGGGACTGCTGCTCTACGTGATGGTGCGGTTCCGCGAATCGCGCAATCCGGTGCCGTCGAAGACCGCGCACAACACTTTGATCGAAGTGCTGTGGACCGTGGTGCCGGTGCTGATCCTGGTCGGCATCGCCATCCCCTCGTTCCGCCTGCTCTACCTGCAGGACCGGATCGAGAACGCCGACATGACGATCAAGGCCATCGGCCGGCAGTGGTACTGGTCGTACGAATATCCCGACCACGGCAACTTCACCTTCGATTCCTACATGGTGAAGGACGCCGACCTGAAGCCGGACCAGATGCGCCTGCTCGAGGTCGACAATGCCGTCGTCGTGCCGGTCGACACCAACGTGCGGCTCTACACCACGGCCTCCGACGTGCTGCACGCCTGGACCATTCCGGCGTTCGGCATCAAGATCGACGCCGTCACCGGCCGCCTCAACGAAAGCTGGTTCCGAGTCACCAAGCCAGGCACCTATTACGGCCAGTGCTCCGAACTTTGCGGCGTCGGCCACGCCTTCATGCCGATCACCGTCAAGGCGGTCAGCAAGGCCGAGTTCGACCAGTGGATCGCCGAGGCGCGCGGCAAGTTCAACAAGGCCGACGGCTCGCCGCCGGATGCGATCAAGGGCGAACCGGGCAAGGTCGAAAAGGCCGATGCCGCCACGCCGGCGCAGCGGCAGATTCGTTAGATTCCGAGTAGGGAAAGGTCAGCGTCATGGCAACCCACGCAGCTCACGGTCACGATCACGCCCACGGGCATGACGACCACGGCACGCCAGGCTTCTTCACGCGCTGGTTCCTGTCGACCAACCACAAGGACATCGGCACCCTCTACCTGCTGTTCTCGGTATTCGCGGGCCTGATCGGCGGCGCTTTCTCCGTCTACATGCGAATGGAGCTGCAGGATCCGGGCATCCAGTACATGGTCGGCGAGCAGGCCGGCCATACCTGGAACATGTTCATCACCGCGCACGGCCTGATCATGGTGTTCTTCGTGGTCATGCCGGCGCTGATCGGCGGCTTCGGCAACTGGATGGTGCCGATCATGATCGGCGCGCCGGACATGGCCTTCCCGCGCATGAACAACATTTCCTACTGGCTGACCGTGGTGGCCTTCGTCCTGCTGCTGCTCTCCGCCCTGGTGGGCGGCGGCGCCGCCACCGGATGGACCGTCTATCCGCCGCTCTCGGGTCCCACAGGCCATCCCGGCCCGGCGGTGGACTTCGCGATCTTTGCCCTGCATCTGGCCGGCGCGGCATCGATCCTGGGCGCCATCAACTTCATCACGACCATCTTCAACATGCGCGCGCCGGGCATGACCCTGCACCGCATGCCGCTGTTCGCCTGGGCGGTGCTGGTGACCGCATTCCTGCTGCTGCTGGCGCTGCCGGTGCTGGCCGGCGCCATCACCATGCTGCTGACCGATCGCAACTTCGGCACGCATTTCTTCGATCCGGCCGGCGGCGGCGATCCGATCCTGTTCCAGCATCTGTTCTGGTTCTTCGGACACCCCGAAGTCTACATCATGATCCTGCCGGCCTTCGGCATCATCAGCCACATCGTGTCGACCTTCTCGAAGAAGCCGGTGTTCGGCTATCTCGGCATGGCCTACGCCATGGTGGCGATCGGCGTGGTCGGCTTCGTGGTGTGGGCGCACCACATGTACACGGTCGGCATGGACGTCGATACGCGCGCCTACTTCATGGCCGCCACGATGGTCATCGCCGTGCCGACGGGCGTGAAGATCTTTTCGTGGATCGCCACCATGTGGGGCGGGTCGCTGCGCTTCGACACGCCGATGCTGTGGGCGATCGGGCTGATCTTCCTGTTCACGGTCGGCGGCGTGACCGGCGTGGTGCTGGCCAATGCCGGCATCGATGCGGCCATGCACGACACCTACTACGTGGTGGCGCA
Source organism: Reyranellaceae bacterium (assembly GCA_050185515.1). Classification (GTDB taxonomy): domain Bacteria; phylum Pseudomonadota; class Alphaproteobacteria; order Reyranellales; family JAQSWP01; genus JAQSWP01. Next base: position 27,147 of record JBFWZG010000009.1, on the reverse strand, counting down.
TTTCCACTACGTGCTGTCGCTGGGCGCCGTGTTCGGCATCTTCGCCGGCTTCTACTACTGGATCGGCAAGATGTCGGGCCGGCAGTACCCGGAATGGGCCGGCAAGCTGCATTTCTGGTGGACCTTCATCGGCGTGAACATCACGTTCTTCCCGATGCATTTCCTCGGCATGGCCGGCATGCCGCGCCGTTACGTCGACTATCCCGACGCCTTCCACGGATGGAACGAGGTCGCTTCCTACGGCTCGTACATCTCGTTCGCGGCGACGATCTTCTTCTGCGGCCTGGCGATCTACACGATCTTCTGGGGCAAGCGGATCGGCGAGAATCCCTGGGGTGAGGGCGCGACGACGCTGGAATGGACGGTGCCCTCGCCGCCGGCCTACCACACATTCGACGAGCTGCCGGAGATCAAGCCTTCGGCGCATCACTAAGGGCGCGGCCGGGCGGGCATACCGCCCGGCCATTTGAGCAAGCGGACGGATCAGCGCGTTGAGCGACATTTCGATCGAAATCAGTCACGCCGGACGGCCGGGCGAAGCGGCGCCTGTGGCGTCGCGCGTCGGCGACTACGTCGAACTCCTGAAGCCGCGCGTGATGTCGCTGGTGGTGTTCACCGGATTCGTTGGACTTTACCTGGCGCCAGGGCACATCCATCCGCTGCTGGGCGCGATCGCCGTGCTGTGCATCGCCCTCGGCGCCGGCGCCTCGGGCGCCATCAACATGTGGTACGACCGCGACATCGACGCGGTGATGGAGCGCACGAAGACGCGGCCATTGCCGGCCGGCCGCGTGGCCCCGGACGATGCGCTTGCCTTCGGCGTCATGCTGTCGTTGTTCTCGGTCGCGCTGATGGGCCTTGCGGTCAACTGGGCGGCGGCTGCGCTGCTGGCGCTGACAATCGGTTTCTACGTATTCGTCTACACGATGTGGCTTAAGCGCCGCACGCCGCAGAACATCGTGATCGGCGGCGCCGCCGGCGCCTTTCCGCCGATGATCGGCTGGGCCGCGGTCAGCGGCGACGTGTCGTGGACGTCCATCGCGCTGTTCCTCCTGATCTTCATGTGGACGCCGCCGCATTTCTGGGCGCTGGCGCTCTATCGCCGCGGCGACTATGCGGCCGCCGGCGTGCCGATGCTGCCGGTCGTGGCCGGCGAAAGGGCGACCCGGATACAGATGCTGGTCTACGCCGTTCTGCTGGTGCCGATATCGCTGGCGCCGACCCTGCTCGGCGCCGTCGGCTGGCTGTACGGCGCCCCGGCGCTGGTTCTCAGCCTGCTGTTCGTCGCGACGTCGTTGCGCGTGCTGGTATCGACCGGCCATGGTCCGGCGCGGCAGATGTTCGCCTATTCCATTCTCTATCTTTTCCTGCTGTTCGCCCTGATGGTGGCGGACCGGCTGGTCGGGTGATGGGCGCCATGGCCGACGACCGCAAGCCCTCATCTCCCGGCGACAGCCGCCGGCATCGCCAGCAGCGCGGCAAGAATCTGGCCGTGCTGGCCGTGCTGGTGGCAATGGTCGTGCTTTTCTATCTGCTGTCGATCGTACGCATCGGCGGAGCCGGCTGATGAACCGGGACGTGCAGCGGCGCAATATCCGCCTGATGTGGGGCCTGCTGGGCTTCACCGGGGTGATGATCGGCATGGCCTTCGCCGCCGTGCCGCTCTACGACATGTTCTGCCGCGTCACCGGCTTTGGCGGCACGCCGCAGGTGGTCGATGCCGCGACCAAGCCGGTCGGCGAGCGGGTCGTGACCGTGCGGTTCAATTCCGACGTGTCGCCGGCCCTGCCGTGGTCTTTCGAGCCGGAGCAGCGGGACGTCACGGTCCGGGTGGGCGAGGAGAAGCTGGTGTTCTACCGGGCGACCAACCGTGCCGCCCAAGCCGTGGTCGGCACCGCGACCTTCAACGTCACGCCCGCCAAGGCCGGCATCTACTTCAACAAGACGCAGTGCTTCTGCTTCACCGAGCAGTTGCTGCAGCCGGGCGAGAGCGTCGACATGCCGGTCACGTTCTTCGTCGATCCGGATCTCGTCAACGATCCGGAAATGAACGACGTGACCACGATTTCGCTGTCCTATACTTTCTTCGTCTCCAAGACCGACCGCGCGAAGCAGCTGCTGAGCCTCAACGGTCATGGAGAAGGCCAACCAGGGGCAAGACAATGAGCGCAGTTCAGAAGCATCCCTACCATCTGGTCGATCCCAGCCCGTGGCCGCTGGTCGGTTCGCTGGCCGCCCTCCTGCTGGCCTTCAGCGCGGTCACCTTCATGCATCCGGACATGTTCGGTCCGGAGACGGGCAAGACGCTCCAGCAGCTGGGCTACTGGAAACTGGCGCCGGGCTTCATCCTGGTCTTCGCCACGATGTTCCTGTGGTGGCGCGACGTCGTGATGGAGGGCGAGCACCTGGGCCACCATACGCCGGTCGTCCAGCTCGGCCTGCGCTACGGCATGCTGCTGTTCATCGCGTCGGAGGTGCTGTTCTTCGCGGCCTTCTTCTGGGCGTTCTTCGACGCCAGCCTGTTCGCAACCGAAGCGCATCAGTACGCCCGCGTCGAGGCCAATGGCGGCACCTGGCCGCCGGCCGGCGTCGAGCCGTTCAATCCGTTCGACCTGCCGCTGATGAACACCCTGATTCTGCTGCTGTCGGGCACGACGGTAACCTGGGCGCATCACGCCCTGCAGCACGGCGATCGCAAGGGGCTGATCCAGGGTCTGACCGTGACGGTGATCCTGGGTCTGTGCTTCACCGCGCTGCAGGCCTACGAGTACGCTCATGCCGCCTTCGGCTTCCGCGACGGCATCTATTCGTCGACGTTCTTCATGGCCACCGGCTTCCACGGCTTCCATGTCATCGTCGGCACCATCTTCCTGGCCGTATGCCTGTTCCGGGCCATGAAGGGCCACTTCACGCCGACGCATCATTTCGGTTTCGAGGCGGCCGCCTGGTACTGGCATTTCGTCGACGTGGTGTGGCTGTTCCTGTTCGTCGCCGTCTACATCTGGGGCGCCGGCAGTGCCGAATATGCCGCTCACTGACGAAAGTCCGGAATGACGCGGCAAGCGGGGGGCGGCGACTGGCCGCCCCTTTCCGCTTTGAGGACCGGCCTCGCCTGCCGCTGCCCGCGCTGCGGTCGGGGCCGGCTTTACCGCGGCTATCTCAAGGTGGTGGACAGTTGCTCGGAATGTGGCCTCGACCTGCGCGCCCATGACAGCGGCGACGGCCCGGCGGTGTTCATCATCTTCATCCTGGGCTTCATCGTCGTGCCGCTGGCGGTGTGGACCGAATTTCGCTTCGAACCGCCGACATGGCTGCATGTGCTGGTGTGGCCACTGGTGCTGCTAGGCGGCACTTTCGCCCTGCTGCCGCCGTTGAAGGGCATCATGGTGGCGCAGCAGTACCGGCACCGCTCGACGGCCGACGAGGACCGACAGGCATGATCGACATTCGACGTTTCAGATTTTCGCTGTGGCCTACGCTGATGAGCGTGCCAGCCGTGATCGTGATGATCGGGCTCGGCGTCTGGCAGCTCGACCGGTTGGCCTGGAAAACCGCGCTGATGGACCGCATCGCCGAGCGGACCGCGCAGCAGCCCGTGCCGTTCGAGCGGCTGAGCCAGGAACCGGCGCAGGACGAATACACGCCCGTCCGTCTGCGCGGCAGTTTCGTGCACGACAAGGAGCTCTATCTCGCCGCGCGCAGCCGCAACAACAATGTCGGCTTCCACGTCATTACGCCGTTCGTGCTGACCAACGGCATGGCGGTGCTGGTCAACCGCGGCTGGGTGCCGAGCGAACGGAAGGATCCGGCGACCCGTCCCGAGGGGCAGATCAAGGGCGATACCGACGTCGTGGCGCTGGTCCGGCTGAGCCAGGCCCAGGGCATGATGCAGCCCGACAACGACGCGGCGAAGAACGTCTGGTTCTACGTCGACGTGCCGGCGATGCGCGATGCGGCCGGCGTCGCCACCGAGGTCGATTACTGGTTCGAGGCTGACGCCACGCAAAACCCGGGCGGCTTCCCGATCGGCGGCCAGACGCGAATCAGTCTGCCCAACGACCATCTGCAGTACGCCGTCACCTGGTTCGTGTTCGCCGCGACGCTGACCGTCATCTTCCTGATCTTCAGCTATCGCAAGCGCGATGCGGGGCAGGCCGGCGCAGGCGGTGCGGGGCCGTGATGAGCGCCAATTCGCACACCGCCTATGCCACGCTGGAGGCGCGGTTCCGCCGCGTCGGGCTGATCGGCGACGCGCTGGCCATGCTGCAGTGGGATCGCTCGGTCGTCATGCCGGCCGGCTCCGGCGCGGCCCGGGCGGAACAGACCTCGGGTCTCGAGGTGATTGCGCATGAGTGCCTGACGGCGCCGGACATGGGCGAACTGCTCGACGCGGCGCAGGCGGCGGAGCTCGATTCCTGGCAGGCGGCCAATCTGCGCGAAATGCGCCGTCGCTGGGTGCATGCCGCCGCCCTCGAGCCGCGCCTGGTCGAGGCCCGGGCCAAGGCCTGCGCCCAGTCGGAAATGGTCTGGCGCGAGGCGCGCGAGAAGAGCGACTTCCGTCTGCTGCTGCCCTTCATGCAGACGGTGCTCGACCTGACGCGCGAGGCCGGGCAGGCGAAGGCGGCCGCGCTGGGCTGTCCGGTCTACGATGCGCTGCTCGACGAGTACGAGCCCGGCGGCAGCGCGGCGCGGATCGATGCCATCTTCGCCGAACTGGAGTCCTTCCTGCCGAGCATGCTGCAGGAGGTGCTGGAGGCGCAGAAACGGCGCGGACCGCCATTGCCGCTGGAGGGGCCGTTCCCGATCGAGGCGCAGCGGGTGCTCGGCGTGCAGTTCATGGACGCGATCGGCTTCGATTTCACCAAGGGCCGGCTCGACGTGTCGCTGCACCCGTTCTCCGGCGGTACGCCCGACGACATCCGCATCACCACCCGCTACGACGAGGCGGATTTCGCCCGCTCGCTGATGGGCGTGCTGCACGAGACCGGCCATGCGCTCTACGAGGCCGGCCTGCCGGCGCAGTGGCGGCAGCAGCCGGTCGGCGCCGCGCGCGGCATGGTGCTGCACGAGAGCCAGTCGCTGCTGCTGGAGATGCAGGCCTGTCGCAGCCGCGAGTTCGTCGCTTTCGCCGCGCCCAGGATCCGCGCCGCTTTCAATCGCGAGGGCAACGCCTGGTCGGAAGACAACATCCACCGCATCTACACGCGGGTGCAGCCCGGCTTCATCCGGGTCGACGCCGACGAGGTCAGCTATCCGCTGCACGTCATGCTGCGCTATCGGCTCGAGCGGGCCCTGCTGCAGGGCGAGATGGCGCTGGCCGATTTGCCGACGGCCTGGAACGAGGGCATGAAGAAGTCGCTGGGGATCGTGCCGCCGGACGACCGGCTGGGCTGCCTGCAGGACATCCACTGGCCCGACGGCGCCTGGGGCTACTTCCCGACCTATACGCTGGGAGCGCTGGCGGCGGCGCAGCTCTTCGAGGCGGCCCGCAAGGCCGTGCCGGAGATCCTGCCCTCGATCGCCCGCGGCGATTTCACCCCGCTCTACGGCTGGCTGCGCGCCAATATCCACGCCAAGGGATCGCTGCACGACAGCGACACGCTGCTGCAGGAAGCGACGGGCCGGCACCTGGGCGTCGACAGCTTCCGTCGCCATCTGCAGGCGCGCTACCTGGCGTGATAGTCTCTTCCCGGCTGACCAGGGAGGAAACCATGCTGGCGCTGCGGCCCAACTGCGAATGCTGCGATCGCGATCTGCCCAATGGCGCGCCGGAGGCGCTGATCTGCACCTTCGAATGCACTTTCTGCACCGACTGCGCCGAAAACCGGCTCGGCGGGCGCTGTCCGAACTGCGGCGGCGATCTGGTCAGGCGACCGACCCGGCCGCAAGCCATGCTGGCGAAATTTCCTGCCTCGACCGAGCGTGTGCGCAAGCCCCACAAGGCCTGCGCCTGAGCTTCAGGCCGCCTCGATGACGTGGCGGGCCAGATCGAACGCCGACAGCACCGCCTGATAGCGGACGTTGCTGGCCTCGCGGGCGGGGAAGTCCCGGCGCATGATCTTGGTTTCGGCGCCGCGGCGGGCGCCGGCCAGATACATCAGCCCGACCGGATTGCCGCGCTCGTCCGGCTCCGGTCCGGCGACGCCGGTGATGGCAATGGCGATGTCGGCCGGACTGCGCTCCAGCGCGCCTTCGGCCATGGCGCGCGCCACGTCGCCGCACACCGTGCCGCATTCCTCCATCAGAGCGGCGGGCACATCCAGCACCGCCGTCTTGTTGGCCTCGGTATAGGCGACATAACCACCATGCAATGAATCGCCTGCCCCGGGCGCGGTCGACAGGACGGCCGCAATAAGCCCGCCGGTGCAGGACTCGGCGGTGACGAGCGTCAGCTTTTTCCGCTGCAGCAGACGCAGTACGACCTTGGCTTCGCGCAGCATGCGATCGTCGACGCGGGGGAAGTGCTGGTTCATCGCAACATGGGTTCTGCGGAAAGCTGGGAAAAGTCCCATAGCCGCAACCGACGAGACGGGTTTCGGTTCCCATCGGTGGCGGGGGTATCGCTTCGGAACAGCGGGCCTGCGGCGCTCGTTCTTTCTCGACTCGCCGCCGGTCCGGCGGTTGGAGACAGGAGCGAAGGAGCGTTTGCATGTGGGGTGGATATGTCTGGGCGTCGGTCTGGCTGGGCGCGTTTGTGGTGGGACTGGTGATGGTCGTGATCGCGCTGCGCTACGCCCGAACCCATAAGCGCCGTCCGACGATCGAGAAGGAAGCGTCGGACGCCGTCACGCGCGAGAATTACCGCCATCCGGTCAAATAGGCGGGGCGGAGCGCCGCTTGCGCGGAGCTTTCCGGGCTTGTAATCTGAACTCCGAACAAAGCGAATTTTCGCAGGAGTTTCAGTGCGTTACATGAGCACCCGGGGTGCGGCGCCGGCCCTCGCCTTCGACGAGGTGCTGCTGGCGGGTCTGGCGCGCGACGGCGGTCTCTACGTCCCCGAATCGTGGCCGCATTTCGATGCCGCCGCGATCGCGGCCCTGGCGGGCAAATCATATCCGCAGGTCGTTGCGGCCGTGACGTTTCCTTTCGTCGCTGGCGCCATCGACCGCGCCGATTTCGACCGGTTGGTCGGCGAAGCCTATGCCGGGTTCGACCATGCAGCGGTCGCTCCGCTGGTTCAGCTCGATGGCAGCACCTGGCTGATGGAGCTGTTCCATGGCCCGACCCTGTCCTTCAAGGACTATGCGCTGCAGTTGCTGGGTCGGCTGCTCGATCACGTGCTGCGCAAGCGCGGCCAGCGGGTCACCATCGTCGGCGCGACGTCGGGCGATACCGGCTCGGCCGCCATCGAAGCGGTGCAGGGTCGCAGCGCCATCGACGTCTTCATGCTGCACCCGAAGGGAAGGGTCAGCGACGTGCAGCGCCGGCAGATGACCAGCGTGCTGGCGCGGAACGTCTTCAACATCGCCGTCGAAGGCAATTTCGACGATTGCCAGGATCTCGTGAAGGCGATGTTCAACGATCTCGCCTTTCGCGACGAGATGCATCTGACGGCGGTCAATTCGATCAACTTCGCCCGCATCATGGCGCAGATCGCCTATTATTTCTGGGCGGCGGTGGCGCTGGGCGCGCCGCATCGCGCCGTGCGCTTCTGCGTGCCCACCGGCAATTTCGGCAACGTCTATTCCGGCTATGCCGCCCGCGAGATGGGACTGCCGATCGAGCATCTGCAGATCGGCTCCAACCGCAACGACATCCTGACCCGCTTCTTCGAAAGCGGCGCCATGAAGATCGAGGGCGTCACGCCCTCGCTCAGCCCCAGCATGGACATCCAGGTCTCCTCCAACTTCGAGCGCCTGCTGTTCGATCTCTACGGCCGGCGCGGGCCGGCCGTGGCCGAGACGATGGCGGGATTTCGCGACAAGGGCGTCTACGAGGTCGGCGGCAATGCGCTGGCCGCCGCGCGCAAGCTGTTCTCCGCCTATCGTCTGAGCGACGAGCAGACCCTGGAGATGATAGCCGAAACGCGACGCCGCACCGGCCTGGTGGTCGACCCGCACAGCGCCATCGGCATCGCCGGCCCGTGGCGGCACGGCGGCAAGTCGACGGCCCCGACCGTGGTGCTGGCGACGGCGCATCCGGCCAAGTTTCCCGATGCGGTCGAGAAGGCGATCGGCCTGCGGCCCGCGCTGCCGGCTGCCCTTGCCGATCTGGCGAGCCGCGAGGAACGCTGCGCGGCGCTGCCCAACGATGCTGCCGCGCTGCAGGCCTACATGCGTCGCCATGCGAGCCTGAAGGGAGCCGCCTGACATGCCGGTCAAGGTCACGACGCTGCCCAACGGCATGCGGGTCTGCACCGATTCGATGGATCACGTCGAATCGGTGGCGCTGGGCGTGTGGGTCGATACCGGCACGCGCTACGAGCGGCCGGAAAGCAACGGCATCGCCCATATGCTCGAGCACATGCTGTTCAAGGGCACTGCCCGGCGATCGGCGCGCGACATCGCCGAGCAGATCGAGGCGGTGGGCGGCAGCATGAACGCCTATACCGGGCGCGAGACCACAGCCTTCCATGCTTCGGTGCTGAAGGAGGATACCGGCCTGGCGATCGACGTCATCGCCGACATCCTGCAGAACTCGCAGCTCGACGCGGCCGAACTGGAGCGCGAGAAGACCGTGGTGCTGCAGGAGATCGGCCAGGCGCTTGATACGCCCGACGACGTCATCTTCGACCAGCTGCAGGAAACCGCCTTTCCCAACCAGATGCTGGGGCGGCCCGTGCTCGGTACCGAGAATACGGTCAAGGGGCTGAGCCGCGACGATCTGGCCGCCCATCTCAGCGCCTACTACACGCCCGACCGCATGATCCTCGCCGCCTCGGGAAGGCTGGAGCACGAGCGCGTCGTTGAGATGGCGTTGCAGGCATTTCCCGGCCGCGCCGCCGCCAATGATCGGCAGCCGCCGTCGCCGGCGCTCTATCGCGGCGGCGAGCATCGCGACGCGCGCCCGCTGGAGCAGGCCCATCTGACGCTGGGCTTCGAGGGCATGGGGTATCGCGATCCCGATTTCTACGCCCTGGCGGTGTTCTCGACCCTGTTCGGCGGCGGCATGTCCTCGCGGCTGTTCCAGACGGTGCGCGAGGATCGAGGCCTGGTCTATTCGATCTATTCCTTCGCCTCGTCCTATGCCGAGACCGGGTTGTTCGGCATCTACGCCGGCACCGGCGCCAGCGAGGTGGAGCAGGTGGTGCCGCTGGTGTGCGATGAGTTCGCCAAGGTGGCGCAGGATCTGCAGGAGGACGAGCTGGTGCGCGCGCGCAACCAGCTCAAGGCGGCGACCCTGATGTCGCTCGAAAGCACGTCGAGCCGCTGCGAGAGCCTGGCGCGGCAGATGCTGGTCTGGGGCCGGCCGCTTTCGGTCGACGAGGTGGTGGCGCGCATCGCGGCGGTCGATCAGGACGCGGTGCGCCGCGTCGTCGCCCGGCTGCTGGCGTCGCGTCCGACCCTGGCGGCGCTTGGGCCGCTGCAGGGGCTGGAGGCGATGGACCGCATCGCCCAACGGCTGGCGGCCTGAAACGGCATCGGGGGGCGGGGCGATGTTCAGACTTTCCGACGTTCCGCTGTCCCTGGTTTCGACCCCGCGCCTCAACGGCCGCCATGTCTATCTCCGGGCGCCGCATGCCGATGATTGGCGCGAATGGGCCGAACTTCGCGCCCAGAGCCGCGCCTTCCTGCAACCCTGGGAGCCGACCTGGCCCGAGGACGCCCTGACCCGCGACGCCTATCGCCGCCGGCTGCGCCAGCAGATGCGGGAATGGAAGTCCGGAGAGGGCTACGCGCTGTTCGCCTTCGAACGCGACGGCAGGAAGCTGATCGGCGGCTGCAACATCTCGAACGTGCGCCGCGGCGTGGCGCAATGCGCCTCGCTGGGCTACTGGATGGGCCAGCCTTTCGCCGGCAAGGGCCTGATGAAGGACGCGGTACGCGCCATCCTGCCGTTCATCTTCGAGGAACTGCGGTTGCACCGCCTGGAGGCGGCCTGCCTGCCCGACAACGAGCCCAGCAAAGGCGTGCTGCGCGCCACCGGCTTCCGCGAGGAAGGCCTGGCGCGCCAGTACCTGCGCATCAACGGCGTGTGGCACGACCACCTGCTCTTCGCCATGCTGCGCAACGAATACGAGCGTCTGTCGGCGGGAAGGTAGTTTCTCCCTCTCCCCGTGGTGAAGAGGGTTGGGGCGAGGGGGCATAGAGAGATTGCCTTCGAGCCCCCCTCACCCGCTTCGCTTGCGCTCGCGACTTCTCCCCGTTGGGGAGAGGTGGGGACTATCCGGAGTTTTACGGCTTGTTCTTCCGATCCCGCCAGCGCGTTAGCGCCAGGATCAACCCGCCGGCCACCAGGCCCCAGAACGCGCCGGAGATTCCGAAGAAGCTGAGACCGGAGGCGGTGACGACGAAGGTCGCCACCGCGGCTTCGCGATCGGTCGGCTCGGCCACCGCGCCCATCATCGCGCCGGCCAGCGCGCCCAGCAGCGCCAGCCCGGCGACGGCCTGAATGAGGATTGGCGGCGAGGCGGAGATGAACGCCGTTGCCGCCCCGGCCAGCAGACCGAATACGACGTAGACGATGCCGGCGACCACGGCGGCCCAGTAGCGGCGCGCGGGATCGGGATGCGCGTCCGGTCCGGCGCACAGGGCGGCGGTGATGGCGGCGAGGTTGATGGCATGGCCGCCCAACGGCGCGGAGGCCAGGCTGTAGAGCCCGGTGGTGCGGAACAGCGGCCCCGGCTCGGGCCGGTAGCCGTTGACGTTGAGCACGGCGATGCCGGGGATGTTCTGCGACGCCATGGTGACGATGAACAGCGGCAAGGCGATGCCGACGACGCCGGCGAGCGAGAAATGCGGCGTCACCAGCACAGGATCGGGCAGCAGCGAGGCGGTCGCCAGCCCGTCGAGGGGCGTCGTCAGGCCGATCAGTATCATGGTCAGGGCGACGGCGACGGGCACGGCGTAGAGCCGCCTAAACACCACCAGCACCGCCCAGACGGCGATCACCGGCAGCGCCAGTTCGGGTAGCTGCGCCGCCGCCTTGACCGGCGCCAGGCACAGACCCAGCAGCACGCCGGCCAGCATGGCGTTGGCCAGCGAGGCGGGGATCGAGGCGACCCAGCTGCCGAGCCGCTTCCACATGCCGGCGATGACGATCAGAACGCCGCACACCAGAAAAGCGCCGACCGCCGTGGCGAAGCCGCCATCGACCGTGGCGGTGGTGGCCAGCAGGGCGGCGCCCGGCGTCGACCAGGCGATGGAAATCGGCTGGCGATGGCGCAGCGACAGCCAGATGGCGCAGACGCCCATGGCGAGCGACAGCGCCATCAGCCCCGACGCCGCTTCGCGCTGGGTGGCGCCGACCGCGGTCAGGCCCTGCAGCACGACGGGAAAGGATGAGGCGAAGCCGACGACGGCGGCGAGGATGCCGGTGGCCAGGGCCTGGAGGGAGAAATCGGAACGCATGGAGGAGGTCATCGAGAGCGGCGGAGACGGCACTCTAGCGCATTCGAGCGGCGATGCTATCGAGGCCGAGCACTAGGCCGCGCCGCGGCGGCGCCCATGCTCTCCGACGGCATCGCGCACCAGCGTCAGCGCCGCCAGGCCGGTGAAGAAGCCCATGGTGCAGAACGCCAGCGCGTAGGATTGCGAGACGACGAGGATCAGGCCGAACAGCGCCGGGCCCAGCAGGGGACCGGCGAACATGAAGACGGCGGCGCCGCCGGTGATCTCGCCGGCCTTGCCGGGTCCGGCCAGGCGGGCGACTTCGGCCAGCACCACGCCGTTCCAGCCGATCGCCGTGCCGCCCAGCACCACCACGACGATCAGCAGCGCCCAGTGCGGCCAGCCGCCGTCGACGAAGGCCAGCGCCACCGCGCCCAGGGTCATGAGAATGGCCAGCATGGCCAGCAGCAGGCGCGGCCGGCGCGTGACGTCGGCGACGCTGCCCCAGAAAACGCGGCCCGTCACGCCGGCGATCTGCGTCACGGTCAGCACCAGCCCGGCGGCGATCAGCCCGGCGCCGGTGCGATCGATCAGGAAGATCACCAGATAGGTGGTGACGCAGACCTGGATGGCCGAGAACGAAACGGAGATGATCGACAGCCGGCGCAGATCGGGAATGCCCCAGACGGTGCGCAATGGCGTGAAGAGCTGGCGCAGAGTCGGCCGCGCGGTCGAAGGCCGTTCGACGTCGAACCTGCCGCGCACCGGCTGCAGCACGGCGACCAGCACGAGGCAGGCGCCCGCCAGCGCCAGGGTGGCGCCCTGCCAGCCGATGAACACCACCAGCGGCGCCATGATCGAGCCGGCGATGATGCCGCCCAGCGGCACGCCGGTCTGCTTGATCGAGAACACGACGTTGAGCAGGCGCGGCGGCGTGACACGCGCCAGGATCTGCGAGCTGGCGGGGGTCGCCGGCCCGTAGGCGATGCCCAGCACCACCGCGGCCGGCACCAGGATCCAGGGCGAGCCGATGGCGAAGATCAGCAGGCCGACCGTACACAGGCCGAGCGAGATCTGGCTGACGCGGATGGCGCCGTGGCGGGCGGCGAAGGTGCCGCCGAACAATGCGGCGATCATCGACACGAAATAGGAGGCCGAGACGAAAAACCCGACTCTGTCTTTTTCGACGCCGAAGCTGATTGCCGCTTCGGTGGCGAGGACGGGAATGGCCTGGGAGGCGGCGGAGGTCAGCGCCTGCACCGCCAGCATGAGAACCAGCGGTACGACGAAACCGGTGCGGGATGTCGAAGCCGGGTTCGACGACGGGGATTGGCTCATGACGGGACCGGGCGGAGTGAACGCCGGTTCAGCCGGCGAATCAAGCCATGCTTTGGCAGGGCGGCCATGCGTCCTTGACCCAACCCTCTGAAATCAATGGCGAACCGACCCCGTCGCAGCGTCGGGCATGGCGCTACCGCCGCGCCTTGCGGGCCGGTTTGCCGCGCGCGCCGGAGCCGGATTTGGCGCCGCGCCAGGCCCGGGGATCGCGATTGCCGCCGCGCGGCATCGGGCCGGAACGCGGCGCGCCGGGGGCCCGCGAGGCGCCGGCGGCGCCGGGCAGGCCGAGTTCGGCCTCTTCCAGACGCCTGATTTCGTCGCGCAGGCGGGCGGCCTCCTCGAACTCGAGATTGCTGGCGGCATCGCGCATGCGCTTCTCGAGGTCGGCCAGATAGGCCTGCAGATTGTGGCCGATCAGGTTGTTGGTCGCCTCGTCGCCGGTCGGGACCGTGTAGTGGTCGCGCTCGTTCATGTTCTGCAGGATCTCGCCGATATTCTTGCGGATCGAGGCCGGCGTGATGCCGTTGGCTTCGTTGTAGGCCTTCTGCTTGGCGCGACGGCGGTCGGTTTCCTCCATCGCCACCTTCATGGCGTTGGTGATCTTGTCGGCATAGAGGATCACCCGTCCGTCGACGTTGCGCGCGGCGCGGCCGATGGTCTGGATCAGCGATGTCGGCGAGCGCAGGAACCCTTCCTTGTCTGCGTCGAGGATGGCGACCAGCGCGCACTCGGGAATGTCCAGCCCCTCGCGCAGCAGGTTGATGCCGACCAGCACGTCGAACGCGCCCAGCCGCAGATCGCGGATGATCTCGATGCGCTCCAGCGTGTCGATGTCGGAGTGCAGGTACCGCACCCGCACGCCGTTCTCGTGCAGGTACTCGGTCAGGTCTTCGGCCATGCGCTTGGTCAGCGTGGTTACCAGCACGCGCTGGCCCTTTCTGGCGCATTCCTTGCACTCGGCCAGCAGATCGTCGACCTGCCGGTCGACCGGGCGAACGATGGTCGGCGGGTCGATCAGTCCGGTCGGGCGGATGACCTGCTCGACGAAGACGCCCCCGGTGCGTTCCATCTCCCACTGGCCGGGCGTGGCGGAAACGAACACCGAGTCCGGCCGCATCACGTCCCATTCCTCGAATTTCAGCGGCCGGTTGTCGATGGCCGAGGGCAGGCGGAAGCCGAACTCGGCCAGCACCGATTTGCGGTTGAAGTCGCCGCGGAACATGCCGCCGATCTGCGGCACGGTGACGTGGCTTTCGTCGACGATCAGCAGCGCGCCCTTGGGCAGGTACTCGAACAAGGTCGGCGGCGGATCGCCCGGCCGGCGGCCGGTCAGATAGCGGGAATAGTTCTCGATGCCGGCGCAGGAGCCGGTCGACTGCAGCATCTCCAGATCGAAGTTGGTGCGCTGCTCCAGACGTTCGGCCTCCAGCAGCTTGCCGGCGTTGCGGAATTCCTCCAGGCGCTGCCTGAGGTCGACCTTGATGCGCTCGATCGCCTGATGCAGCGTCGGCTTGGGCGTGACGTAATGGCTGTTGGCGTAGATGGTGATTTCCTGCAGCGACGCCATCTTCTCGCCGGTCAGCGGGTCGAACTCGTGGATCGCCTCCAACTCGTCGCCGAACAGCGACAGCCGCCAGGCCCTATCCTCCAGATGCGCTGGATAGAGCTCGACCGTATCGCCGCGCACCCGGAAGGTGCCGCGCGAGAACGCCGCGTCGTTGCGCCGATAGGCCTGCTCGACCAGCCGCCGCAGCAGCGCGCCGCGTTCGACCCTGTCGCCGGCCTTCAACGTCTGCTTCATCGCCTCGTAGGTCTCGACCGACCCTATGCCGTAGATGCAGGACACCGAGGCGACGATGATCACGTCCCTGCGTTCGAGCAGGGCGCGCGTCGCGGAGTGGCGCATGCGGTCGATCTGCTCGTTGATCGACGAATCCTTCTCGATATAGGTGTCGGTGCGCGGCACGTAGGCTTCGGGCTGGTAGTAGTCGTAGTAGGAGACGAAATACTCGACCGCGTTGTCGGGGAAAAACGACTTCATCTCGCCGTAGAGCTGCGCCGCCAGCGTCTTGTTTGGCGCCAGGATCAGGGTCGGGCGCTGCACCGTCTGGATGACATGCGCCATGGTGAAGGTCTTGCCCGAGCCAGTGACGCCGAGCAACACCTGGTCGTGCTCGTTCTCGCGCAGGCCGGCGATCAGCTGCCTGATCGCCTCGGGCTGGTCGCCGGCCGGCTCGAACTCCGACACGACGCGGAAATCCTGGCCCGCCGTCGGGATCGCCCGCCGCTCGGTCATGAAGATCGGAAGGTTGTCCATCGGCGCTATATTGGGTCGGGCAGGGCCGATTCGCCACCCCGGCGACGGCGTTTTGCCGGATGGCAGGCTTGCGTCTAGAGTGCCGGCCCGCCTGCATTTTGCCAGCATCGATGCCCGAGTTTCTGATCCCGTTGGTTTCCTGGCCGACACTGATCGCCGCCGCCGCCGTGCTGCTGGCCGGGGTGGTGCGCGGCTTTTCGGGCTTCGGCTCGGCGATGGTGATGGTGCCGGTGCTGGCCGTGCTTTACGGGCCGGTGCGGGCGGTTCCGCTGGGGCTGCTGCTGGAACTGGCTGTGTCGCTGCCCCTGCTGCCGCCGGCCGCCAGGCTGGTGGACTGGCGCAATATTTCCGTCCTGCTGATGGCGGCCTGCGCCACTGTGCCCCTGGGTGTCTGGGTGTTGCATAATCTCGACCCGCTGATCATGCGTCTCGTGCTCTCGGCCATCGTGATCTCCGGCGTGGTGCTGCTGGGCAGCGGCTGGCGCTACCGCGGCCGGCCGGGATTCGGCCCCACCCTGGCGACCGGCCTGATCGGCGGCACCATGAACGGCATGGCCGGCATGGCTGGCCCGCCGGTCGTGTTCTTCTATCTCGCCGGCGCCAATGGGGCGGCTGTCAGCCGCGCCAGCTTCATCGTCTTTTTCGCGCTTCTGGATCTGTTCGCGCTTGGCGTTTTTGCCGTCGCCGATTCCTACGATCGCGACGGGCTGATTCTGGCCGCCGTTCTGTCGGGGCCTTTCGTGATCGGCGGCCTGATCGGCGCGCGCCTGTTCGGCAAGGCCAGCGAACGTTTCTACCGCATCGTGGCGCTGGTCATCCTGGCCTGGATCGCGGTGGGGACGCTGCTGGTCTAGGCGACGCGCTCGCCGGGCCACCTGACGACTCGGGTCACCGTCACCACGAACAGGCCGTAGAGCGCATAGCCCAGCGCGACGCAGGCGAACAGGCTCGCCAGGTCGCCGCCCAGCGCCAGCACGAGGAAGCCGCCGCCCAGGCTTGCGACCAGCCGCAGCAGCGCGGCCGCCAGTACCCAGACGACGCGGCCGGCGGCCTGCAGGGCGAAGTAGAGGGCCAGGCCGGGGCCGAACAGCAGGAAGGACGGTGCGACCAGTTCGAGGAAGCTGGCGCCGATACGCTCGACTTCCGGCGTGGCGGAGAACAGGCCCATCCACAGCCCCGGCGCGAGGGCGGCGCCGATGCCGATCGCGCCGGAAATCGCCAGCGCATAGAGCGCGCCCAGCCAAACGATGCGGCGGGCGCGCGCCACCTGTCCGGCGCCGAGATTGGTGCCGATCAGCGCGATCAGGGCCGAGCCGAAGGCGAATATCAACGGGATCTGGATCAGCTCCAGCCGCGCGGCCGTGCCGTAGGCGGCGAGCGCGTCGGCGCCGTAGCGGCCGACATAGCCGGTGAAGACAAGCGTCAGCACCTGCATGGAGATCGAGACCAGCGAGGCCGTGCCGCCAATCTTCACCATCTCGATCGTCAGCCCGCGTCGGTCGGCCTCGGGCACGCGGCGAAACCGTACCAGTCCCGACCGGCGCATCAGGTAGAGCGCCAGCACGACGGTGCCGAAGGCGTAGGGCGTCAGCGCGGCGAGCGCCGCCCCGGTCATGCCCAGGGCCGGGATCGGTCCCAGCCCGCCGATCAGGATCGGCGACAAGGTCAAGTGCATCGCCTCGCCGACGATGATGGCGCCGGCCGGCACCTTCATGTTGCCGGTGCCGCGCACGATGTTGGCCAGCACGTTGGTCAGGCAGACGAAAGGCGCGCCGAGGAACATGACGAAGGAATAGTCGAGTGCCGCCTGCAGCGCGCCGCCGCTGCCGCCCATTGCTGCGTAGATGGTGCGCCCGAACGGCAGCATCACCAGCGCGAAGCAGGCGGCCATGCCGAGCGCCAGCAGGGCGGCGATGCCGACGGCGGCGTCCGCATCGTTGCGCGCGCCGCGCCCCAGCGCCCGGGCCAAGGTGGCGGCGGCGCCGACACCGAGCCCGCCCGCCGTCGTGGTCTGCATCAGGAAGAACAGCGGCATCACCAGCCCCAGCCCGGCCAGTGCGTCGGTGCCCAGCCGGCCGACGAACACCGCATCGAAAGTGATGAAGGCGATGCGGGCGGCGGCCTCGCCGATATTGGGCAGCGCCAGCAGCAGCAGGAGTTTCGCCGGCGGCGCCTGCAGCAGACGCAGCGTCTGCGGCGCCAGAGTCGGGTTGGGGGCGGGCGTGGCGGTGGCGGTCATGGTGCTCATGACCCGATGCTGGCCTGCTGGCGACAGGGGAACAATTACCTGGGGAGTAAGAGAAGACTCCCACCGGCCTTACCAAGCCACCTAATTCCCATTTTCCCCGACATCGTCATCCCCGCGAAAGCGGGGATCTCAGGCGGGCGAGCCTGTGCCGTCGATGGCGGGACGCTTGGTGGAGAAAGATCCCCCGCTTTCGCGGGGATGACGTATCCGGTTCAACTATCCGCCATCTTCCTGATCAGCTGCTCCGTCGCCGGATCAGCCGGGAAGAATGTCTCGATGCGCAGCTCGTGCAGGGTGATGTCCTGCGCCGTGCCCAAGGTGGCGATGGAGGTGAAGAACTTGACCTCGATATCGCCCTTGCGCAGGTGGACGGGCAGCAGCAGCGAGGGCTGCTCGACGTCCGAACTGGTCCACGCCGCCGACACGCCGGGATAGGACAGCATCTCGTTGAGCAGATCGGTCGACCCGCTGTCGGCCCAGGAGGCGGCGGCCTCGCGCTGCAGGCGCTGGATCAGCGACTGCGCCACCTCCGGCCAGTTGACGATGTAGGGCCGGAACCCGTCGGGGTGGAAGGTCAGGCGCATGACGTTGGACGGATTGCCGCCCGAGGCCGGATCCTTGATGAAAGGGGCGAAGCGCTCCATCGCCTTGTTCGA
The DNA here is from genome assembly GCA_050185515.1 of Reyranellaceae bacterium. Lineage (GTDB taxonomy): Bacteria > Pseudomonadota > Alphaproteobacteria > Reyranellales > JAQSWP01 > JAQSWP01. The sequence goes on along the minus strand of JBFWZG010000009.1, from coordinate 9,099 downwards.
CATCAGGATGTTCCAGTGCCGGTCGAGCACCACCGCGCCATAGGGCTCGTGGCGCTCGAGAATGAACTGCAGCACCGAGCGGATATGCGCCATGGCGGGCGAGTCCAGCGCCGTCTCGCGATAGACCGGCGCGAAGCCCGCTGCCTGCAGCAGCGCGTTGCGGTCGCGCAGCGGGATGTCGAGCGCCTCGGCGAGCTGGATCACCATCTGTCGGCTGGGGCGGGCGCGGCCGGTCTCGATGAAGCTGACATGGCGGGCCGAGACCTGCGCGGTCAAGGCCAGGTCGAGCTGGCTCAGCCGCCGGCTGGTGCGCCAGCGCTTCATCATGTCGCCGAACGGGGCGGTGATCTGGTTCATGGGCGGGCTCCTCTATTGCGGAGAGTCTGGCCCGGAACCGGCGGCATTTCCATTACGTCAGAGGTAAGGGCGCTACTCCGCCGCCTGCTTCTTCCCTTCGACCGCTCCGAAACCGCCGCCGCCCGGCGTTTCGATGACGAAAACGTCGCCGGGGTTCATCTCGGTGCGGGCGGTGGCGCCGAATTCCTCGACCTTGCCATCGGCGCGCTCGACCCGGTTGCGGCCGGGCGAGCCGCTCTCGCCGCCCTCCAGGCCGAAAGGCGGGCGCTTGCGGGAGTTGGAGAGGATGGAGGCGGTCATGGCTTCGAGGAAGCGCAGGCGGCGGATGGTGCCGTCGCCGCCGTGGTGGCGGCCCTTGCCGCCGGAGCCTTTGCGGATGGCAAAGCTCTCCAGCAGGATCGGGAAGCGCCATTCCAGCACTTCCGGATCGGTCAGCCGCGCGTTGCTCATATGTGTGTGGACGGTGACGCCGTCGTAGTCGGGGCCGGCGCCCGAGCCGCCGCAGATCGTCTCGTAATACTGGTATTTGGCATTGCCGAAGGTGAAGTTGTTGAGCGTGCATTGCCCGGAGGCCTGCACGCCCAGCGCGCCGTAGAGGCATTCGGTGATGCACATCGAGGTCTCGACATTGCCGGCCACGACGGCAGCGGGATAGACGGGCCGCAGCATCGAGCCGGTGGGGATGATCAGCTCGATGGGCTTCAGGCACCCGGCATTCATCGGAATCGCCTCGCGCACCAGGGTGCGGAAGACATAGAGCGTGGCGGCGCGGCAGACCGCCGAGGGCGCGTTGAAATTGTCGGGCAACTGCGCGCTGGTGCCGGTGAAATCGACCCTGGCGGAGCGCGTGGCGCGGTCGATGGTGACGGCGACCTGAATCCTGGCGCCGTTGTCCATCTCCAGCGTGTAGCGCCCGTCCTTCAGCCGTCCGATCACGCGGCGCACCTGCTCCTCGGCATTGTCCTGCACGTGCATCATGTAGGCGCGCACCACGTCGAGCCCGAACTCCCGCACCATGGCGCGCAGCTCGGACAGCCCCTTCTCGTTGGCGGCGATCTGGGCGCGCAGGTCGGCCATGTTCTGCTCGGGATTGCGTGCCGGGTACTTGCCCGATTGAAGAAGCGCGCGGGTCTCCGCGTCGCGGAACCTGCCGCCATCCACGATGACGAAATTGTCGATCAGCACGCCCTCGTCCTCGACGGTGCGGCTGTCGGCCGACATCGAGCCCGGCGTCAGCCCGCCAATGTCGGCGTGGTGGCCGCGCGAGGCGACGAAGAACAGCAGCTCTTTTCCCGCCTCGTCATACACGGGCGTGATCACGGTGACGTCGGGCAGATGCGTGCCGCCATTGTAGGGCGCATTGAGCACGAAGACGTCGCCGGGCTTCATTTCATTGCCGCGCTCGCGGATCACCGTCATCACGCTCTCGCCCATTGAGCCCAGATGGACCGGCATGTGCGGCGCGTTGGCGATCAGCTCGCCCTGGATGGTGAAAATGGCGCAGGAGAAATCCAGCCGCTCCTTGATGTTGACCGAATAGGAGGTGTTCTCCAGCACCGAGCCCATCTGCTCGGCGATCGACATGAAGCGGTTGTTGAAGATCTCCAGCATTACCGGATCGGCTTCCGTGCCGACCGCGTGCTGCCTGACGAGCGGCACGACGCGGGTCAGCACCAGATGGGCTTTGTCGGTCATCTGCGCCCGCCAGCCGGGTTCGACGACGACGGTGGCGATGGATTCGATGATCACGGCCGGGCCATCGACCGTATCGCCCGCCAGCAGGTCTTCGCGCTTGTAGATCGGCGCCTCATGCCAGGCGTCGTCGGTGAAGATCCTGTCGGTGCGTCGCGGCTTGAGCGCGCCATCCGCGCGCGCCGGCAAAGTGGGATCGCTGACCTGCTCGGTCTTGCCGACGATCTCGACGGACACGGCCTCGACGATCAGAGGCTTGTCGACGATGAAGCCGTAACGCTGACGGTGCGCTGCCTCGAAATTGCGCAGCACCTCCTCGTGGCTGCCGAAATCGACCACCATCGCGGCATCCGTGCCGTCGTAGCGCACATGCGCCTTGCGCAGCACCTCGATGGCGCGGGCGGCGATGCCCTGCGCCTTCATGTCGGCCGTGCCCTCGATGGCGATTACGTCCAGCGTCTTCTCCACTTGCGGAATGATTTCCGGCGACAGTCGCGCCTCGACGGCGCGTTCGCGGATGGCGCGCAGATCGGCCAGGCCCATGCCATAGGCTGACAGCACGCCGGCCAGCGGGTGCAGGAACACCTTGGTCATGCCCAGCGCGTCCGCTACCAGACAGGCGTGCTGCCCGCCGGCGCCGCCGAAGGAGTTGAGCGCGTATTCGGTGACGTCGTAGCCGCGCTGGATCGAGATTTCCTTGATTGCGTTGGCCATGTTTTCGACCGCGATGTTCAGGAAGCCGGCAGCCACCTGCTCGGGCGTCCTCTTGTCGCCCGTCTCCTTCTCGATCCGTGTCGCCAGCTCGGCGAACTTCTTCTTCACGATCGCCTCGTCGATCGGCTGGTCGGCATTGGGACCGAACACGGCGGGGAAGAAATCGGGCACCAGCTTGCCCAGCATGACGTTGCAGTCGGTGACGGTGAGGGGGCCGCCGCGGCGATAGGCGGCGGGGCCGGGATTGGCGCCGGCCGACTCCGGCCCGACGCGATACTTGGTGCCGTCGAAGAACAGGATCGAGCCGCCGCCTGCTGCAACCGTGTGGATCTGCATCATCGGCGCGCGCATGCGCACGCCGGCGACCAATGTCTCGAAAGCGCGCTCGAAACTGCCGTTGAAATGCGACACGTCGGTCGAGGTGCCGCCCATGTCGAAGCCGATGATGCGCTCGAAGCCGGCGCTGCGGGCGGTCTCGACAGCGCCGACCACGCCGCCGGCCGGGCCAGACAGGATGGAATCCTTGCCCTGGAATCGATGCGCGTCGGCCAGCCCGCCGTTGGACTGCATGAAATAGAGCCGCACGTCGCCCAGTTCGCCCGCGACCTGGTTCACGTAGCGGCGCAGGATGGGCGAGAGATAGGCATCGACCACGGTGGTGTCGCCGCGGCTGACCATCTTCATCAGCGGCGAGACCTCGTGGCTCGTCGAGACCTGGGTGAAGCCGATGTCGCGCGCGATCTGCGCCACCTTGGCCTCGTGGCTGGTGTAGCGATAGCCGTGCAGCAGCACGATCGCGACCACCCTGTAGCCGGCGTCCCAGGCGGCCTGCAGGCCGGCGCGGGTCGCCTTTTCGTCGAGCCTGGTCAGCACCTCGCCCTGCGCCGACATGCGCTCCTCGATCTCCAGCACGCGGTCGTAGAGCATCTCCGGCAGGTCGATCTTCATGGCGAAGATGTCGGGACGGGTCTGGTAGGCGATGCGCAGCTGGTCGGCGAAGCCCCTGGTGATCGCCAGCAGGGTACGCTCGCCCTTGCGTTCGAGCAGCGCGTTGGTGGCGACGGTGGTGCCCATCTTCACCGCCTCGATCTGTTCGGCGGGAATGGCCGCGCCGGCGGCAACATGCAATAGGTCGCGGATGCCCTGCACGGCGGCGTCGTTGTACTGCTCGGGATTCTCCGACAGCAGCTTGTGGGTGAGGATGGCTCCGTCAGGCTTGCGCCCGACGATATCCGTGAACGTGCCGCCGCGATCGATCCAGAACTGCCATGTGCCGTTATTCACCGAGACGCTCCCGACTTCGAATTAATCCCGTTCCGGCGCGGATTCTTGCTAGAACGGCTGCCGCAACCTATCGCGATTCGGGGACCGGCGTAACGGCATGAAAACGGCGTTGATTACGGGGATATCGGGGCAGGACGGCGCCTATCTGGCGCGGCTGCTGCTGGAGCGGGGATACCGGGTGATCGGCGGCGTCCGCCGCAGCGCCGCTCGCAGCCTGTGGCGGCTGGACGAGCTGGGCATTGCCCGCGACCTCGAACTGGTCGGGCTGGAGTTGCTGGAACTGACCAATCTGTCGCAGGTACTGGCGAAGTGCCGGCCCCAGGAAGTGTACAATCTCGCGGCCCAGAGCTTCGTCGCCGCCAGTTTCGAGCAGCCGCTCTACACCAGCGAGGTCGATGCCATGGGCGCGCTGCGGCTGCTCGAGGCGGTGCGGGCCGTCGATCCGGGCATCCGCTTCTACCAGGCTTCGAGCTCGGAGATGTTCGGCGCGGCGACGGCCTCCCCGCAGAGCGAGGCCACCGCCTTCCGGCCCCGCAGCCCCTACGCCTTCGCCAAGGCCTTCGCCCATCACGCCACGTCGAACTATCGCGAAGCCTACGGCATGCATGCGGTTGGCGGCATTCTGTTCAACCACGAATCGCCGCTGCGCGGCCTGGAATTCGTGACGCGCAAGATCACCGCCGGCATGGCGCGCTGGCAGGCCGGCGATCGCCGGCCGTTGCATCTGGGCAACCTGTCGGCGGAACGCGACTGGGGTTTCGCCGGCGACTATGTCGAGGCCATCCACGCCATGCTGCAGACCGAGCAGCCGCGGGATTTCGTCGTGGCCACCGGCGAGAGCCACACGGTGCGCGAGTTCGTCGCTGCGGTCGGCGAATGCCTCGGGATCGCGTTGCGCTGGGAGGGCGAGGGGCCTGACGAGAAGGCCAGGGATGCCGCCACCGGCGAGACCGTCGTAACCGTCGATGCGGCCTTCTTCCGGCCGGCCGACGTGCAGAGCCTGTGCGGCGATGCCGGCGCGATTTCCCGGTCGCTGGGCTGGCGGCCCAAGACCAGCTTCGCTCATCTGGTCGAGATGATGGCGAAGGCGGACGCCGACCGGGTGCGGCGCGGCGCCACGCTGCTGTGACGGCGACGCGGTTGCCGGCATCGCGGGCCGCCGGTAAAAGCGAGCCATGAGCATCATCGGCAAGATTCTGGGCGGCGCCGCGGGGTTCGCCATAGGCGGCCCGATCGCCGCTCTGGTCGGCGTGCTGGCCGGCCATGCCGTCGACAGCATGCTGAAGCCGGGTGCCGATGCGCCCGCCGGTCCCGGCGACGGCACGCGGCAGATCGCCTTCACCATAGGCGTCATAGCCCTCGGGGCCAAAATGGCCAAGGCCGACGGCGTGGTGACGCGAGCCGAAATCAACGCCTTCCGCGAGATCTTCCATGTGCCGCCGGAAGAAAGCGCCAACGTCGCGCGCTTCTTCGATCTGGCGAAGAAAGACGCACGCGGCTTCGAGCCCTATGCGCGGCAGATCGCCGGCCTGTTTCCCGACAACCCGGAAGTGCTGGAAAAGGTGCTCGAAGGGCTGCTGCACATTGCTCGCGCCGACGGTCAGGTGCGCCAGGAGGAGCTCGCCTACCTGCACAGGGTGGCTGCGATCTTCGGTCTCGACGAGAGCCGCTTCGCCCGCGCGCAGGCCGCGGCCGGCGAGAGGATCGATCCCTACGTCGTGCTGGGGGTCGGTCGCGACGCCGACGATGCCACGATCAAGGCGGCGTGGCGGCGGCTGGTGCGCGAGAACCATCCCGACCGGATGATCGCCCAGGGCATGCCGGAAGAGGCGATCGACCTTGCGACCAACGAGGTCGCGGCGATCAATGCCGCCTACGACGAGATCTCGCGCGAGCGGGGCTTCAGGTGAAGCCGGCCGATCTCGCCATCGCGCTTGCCGTCATGCTGATGTGGGGCCTGAATTTCGTCATGGCCAAGATCGGCCTGCAGCACTGGCCGCCGATCTTCTTCGTCATGCTGCGCTTCGCGCTGGTGGCGGTCTGCCTGCTGGCCTTCGTGCGCCTGCCGCGTGCCCACCTGCCGCGGCTGCTCGCATTGTCGGTGGTGCTGGGGTCGCTGCATTTCCCGATGATGTTCACCGCCATGAAGCATCTCGATGCCGGCACCGCGGCGGTAATCGTGCAGCTGCAGGTGCCGTTCGCCGCCCTGCTCGGCCATTTCGTCTACAAGGACCGGCTGGGCTGGCGCTCGGTGTTCGGCATGGCGCTGGCCTTCGCGGGCGTCCTGCTGATCACCGGCGAGCCCCGGCTGTCCGGCCAGATCTTCGCCGTCGGCCTGGTGGTGGGCGGCGCCTTCATGTTCGCCGTCGCCAATATCCAGATGAAAGGTCTGGGCAATCTCGACGGCAACACGATCAACGCCTGGACCGGTCTGTTCGCCGCGCCGCAGCTTCTCGTCATCTCGCTGGTGCTCGAGAGCGGGCAGTTCGAAGCGCTGCGGACCGTCACCTGGGAAGCGCTCGGCGCGCTGTTCTATCAGGTCGTGATCATGGTGATCATTTCCTATGCGCTCTGGTACCGGCTGCTGCGCAAATACCCGGTCGGCACGGTCATGCCGCTGACCCTGCTGCTGCCGATCCTCGGCGTGCTTTCGGGCGTTCTGCTGCTGGACGAGGTCATGACCTGGCAGAAGGCGGTTGGCGGGCTGCTGACCGTGATGGGCGTCGGCGTCATCGTGATTAGGCGGGCGCGCATCACCGAGCCCCGCACCGGCTCGACCACCTGACTTGCCATGACCGGGGCGTCGCGTCCTTACCTGTCGGCGCCGAGCAGGCCTGAACTGCCGGCGCTGACCGGGCTGCGCGCGCTGGCGGCGTTGTGGGTCGTGTGCTGGCACGCCTCGACCTATCTGCCGACCCTGCCGTTTCCGATCACGCGCGGCTGGTTTGGCGTCGATGTCTTCTTCGTGCTGTCGGGTTTCGTCATTTCCTACGTCTACTGGAACGACTTCGCCGAGCAGGGCGGCGGTCGCTACGGCCATTTTCTGGGACTGCGCATCGCCCGGCTGTGGCCGGCGCATGTCTGCGTCATGCTGGCGGTTCTTGCGCTGACGGCGGCTTCGGCATTGCTCCAGCCGGACGCCGATATCGACTGGGGCAGATTGCTGGCGGAAGTGCCGCTGCATCTGCTGCTGGCGCACAACTGGGGCGTTTTCGCCGATACCAGGCTGAATTTCCCGTCCTGGTCGGTCAGCGCCGAGTTCTTCGCCTATCTGCTTTTTCCTCTGTACGTGGCGCTGTTCGACCGGCTGCGGGGCGTCGCCGTGCTGCTCATCTCGATGGTTGCGGCTGCCCTGTCATGCTGGCTCGCCCTGGCCGTGCTGCTCGACGTGCCACTGAACACATCGGGACGGATCGGACAGATCAGGGTGGTATGCGAGTTCGCCATCGGCGTCGCCGCCTTCCGGCTGTGGTGTCTGCCCGAAGTGCAGCGCCTGCCGTGGACGGCGATAACGCTCGTCGCCCTGGGCGCGTTCTCGGCGCTGATCCTGTTCGACGTGCCGGTACTTGATTTCGTGCTCGTGCTGCTGGTCGCGCCGATCGTCATGGGGCTGGCGCGCCATCGGGGGCCGCTGGTACGGGGCCTCTCGGTCCGCCCGATGGTCTATCTGGGCGAAATCTCCTATTCGGTCTATCTGGTGCATGCGCTGGCGATCCAGACGGTCGACTGGTGCCTGCGCCGCGCCGGCATGGTGCCGCAGCCGGCGCCGGAAATCGGTTGGGCGTTCATGGCGGCGTCGATCGTATTGTCGCTTGCCGGCGGCGCGCTGCTGTTCCATGTCGTGGAGAAGCCGGCTCGCTACTGGCTGCGCGCCCGCCTGCGGCAGACAGATCCGGCGCCCGGCTGAAACGGAACGAGGCAATGCGCGAAAGACCGTCACCGAACCACGATGCCCGCTCGGCTGAGATGCCGGTAGACATGCTGGTGCTGCACTACACCGGCATGCAGTCGGCGCAGGCGGCGCTCGAGAGGCTGTGCGACGCCGGCGCGAAGGTCAGTTCGCACTACTGCATCGAGGAGGATGGCACGGTGTGGCGGCTGGTGCCCGAGGACCGGCGCGCCTGGCATGCCGGCGTGTCCTCCTGGCGCGGCGCTGCGAACGTCAATGCCCGCTCGATCGGCATCGAACTCGTCAACCCCGGCCACGAATGGGGCTACAGGCCGTTTCCCGAACCGCAGATGCAGGCGCTGGTCGAGCTGGCGCAAGGCATTCTGGGGCGCCATCCGATTCCGCCGCGCAACGTCGTCGGCCATTCCGACGTGGCGCCAGCGCGCAAGGCCGATCCGGGCGAGTTGTTCGACTGGCGTCGGCTGGCCGGTCGCGGCATCGGCATTTGCCCGACGGCGCTCGAGCCGCCGCGCGCCATGAGCGAGTCCGACGCGCTGGGCCTCCTGGCTCATATCGGCTACGACGCGACGGCGGCGATGCCGGGCCACGGCGTGCTGGCGACGCTGCTGATGGCGTTCCAGCGCCATTTCCGCCAGAGCCGGGTCGACGGGTGTCTCGACGCCGAGACGGCCGCCATGATCTGGGCGGTTGGCCGCGCCTGCCGCGAGGCGAGTTGACCGCCGACCCTGCCGGCTCTACCTAATGCCGGCCAGACGGCTGGATGACCGCGGCGTTTCGGCGTCGAGGAAAGTCCGGGCTCCACGGGAACACGGTGCCGGGTAACGCCCGGCGGGGGCGACCCCAGGGAAAGTGCAACAGAGAGCAGACCGCCGCTGCCTTCGGGCATCGGTAAGGGTGAAAGGGTGCGGTAAGAGCGCACCGCGGGGCCGGCAACGGCACCGGCACGGCAAACCCCACCGGGAGCAAGACCAAATAGGGATGGCAGGCCGGGCAACCGGCGCAACGCGTTTCCGCGTGGTCATCCGGGTCGGTCGCGCGAGGCGCCTGGCGACAGGCGTCCCAGAGGAATGGTCATCCATCGCTTCGGCGAGGACAGAACCCGGCTTACAGGCCGTCTGGCAATCACTCAATTTATTCAGTTT
>JBFWZG010000008.1:0-40263 GCA_050185515.1 Reyranellaceae bacterium | reverse complement strand
GGACTGGCCCCGCTGTGGGACGAGCTGTTTCCGGCCGAGCAGGCCCGCATCGTCCAGCTCCTCGTAGAGCGCGTCGAGGTCGGGCCGGCAGGCGCCGATATCCGCCTCCGCGTCGATGGGCTGGCCCGTCTGGTTCATGAGATTGGCGGCATGGCCGATGATCCGCGGAGGGCGGCATGAGAGCCGGCGGCGCCACTAGCCATGACGGGCACACGCTGACGGTCCGTGTACCCCTCACACTCCGCAAGCGTGGCGGGCGCAAGCAGGTGGTAACGCCGGAGGGTGCGTGTTGGAGCGCACCCCGCCCGCGCGTCGACAACACCATGGTCAAGGCGATCGCCCGGGCCCACCGCTGGAAGCGCCTCATGGAGAGCGGCCGATTCGCCTCGGTGACCGAGCTGGCCGAAGCGGAGAAGATCAACCAGTCCTATCTGTGCCGGGTCCTGCGCCTGACCCTGCTCGCCCCGGACATCGTCGAGGCGATACTCGACGGAAGGCAGCCAGCGGAGATGACGCTGGCGGCGCTGATGGCGCCGTTTCCGGTCGGGTGGCCGGAGCAAGTCGAGGCGGGATTCTGCCGGCTATAGCCGCTCAATGTGGGCGTGATGTTATCACTGGTCCGAAACCGAACGATGAACTCGGGTAACTCTCACATCCGCTTTCCATGCTCCTAGACTCATCACAACAGCCTTTCCAGACCCAACAACTTTCGGCAACGGTTCTAACTAGCCAGATATTCTTGGTTTTCCACCCGGCCCGTAGAGTTTCATTCTCTGAACCCTCACCAGATCAGTAACTAAAATGTACAGATTCCCATTCTTGCGAATCTGGGTGTATTCGAGATCGCCGTTGTGCATGAACGCCTTCACCTTGCTCGCATTGGTCCGTAGGTAGCGCGCGGCTTCCCCAACCGAACACCACTCCTTGCCTGCGTAAGTCACCTTTTTCATGTCTAAAGAGTTAAAGATGCTTGTGCAGACGAAACCCGCGACCGCCTCTTGGTTGGCATGTGAAACTCTCGCTTCCCTTCCAAAATTTTCCGAACCGTCAAGAACTGAACCCGCTCATATTTGACGCCGCCATAGTGAATTGGCCGACTTTGGCGGCGGCTTCGCCCATCGGTCTACTAGGCTCTTGAAACGACACGGACCCCGCCATTTCCGTATCAACCTCGCCGGACAGCACACCCACATGATCGCGCGAACGTCCGCGGATCGCAACTTGCCGCCTTTCACTGAAAGTGCCATCGCCTTGCGAGCCGATCCATTAGGCTGTCGACCGCCGCTGCGACCCACGGAATGCTGCGGGCATACCAGCCGCCGCGCCGGAACGCCGATGAAAAAATGTCCGAGCGGGCGACAAAACCTCCCGAGATGGACCCTCAAGCTACTGTGAATGTTTGGAAACAGGAAACTGGATTGAACGTTCGCTATGGTCGGAACGGCGCCATGAAACCGTCAGGCACGCTTACGTCGCGGCCGATTCGCCAATGTGGTGTCCAACGGCGCGGCTTCCTTCTCGAACAGCTGGAACAAGTGCTCAACGCGCTCACGCTCGAACCGAAAACCAGAGCGGCGGTAAAGCCGATCGACAGCGCGATCGAGGTTCTCGTGCGCCCGGCGCAGCGGGGGCGGCATCGCGTCCGGGTCGTAAAGGTCATCGAGGGAAAGGTGCGGAAAACGTGCCCGCGCATCCAAGACAGCTTGGGCCAAGGCCGTGATCTGAGTTTCCTTAGAAGGCGTAAGTTCCGGCCAGGGGAACGAGTTGTAGACCGCAGGTGCATAACTATATCTACTTTCAAGACGCCCCGCGACCGTGCGCATCCACCCCATATGCATTGCTGAGGTGAGGATCCCGAAATAGAGAATTGGAGCCCCAACGATGATCTGCAGCTTGTTGGAGGCAATCACATCGGGCTTCAAAACCGCCATGGGTATGTATTCCCTAGTCTCCGAAGAAACCTCCGGGATAGCAAGATAAGGCTCTGAGGGCTGGCGATCTTGAGTGAAGAGTGTCGGGTACTTGGCGTACTCTTTCACGCTCGGGGTCGGGCTCTTCAGCCGCCCAGCCCGCACGCGATCTAGGCGTTCCTGCACCGCTGCGGATTGTCGAAGCTCAGCCGGGTCAGCATCCTTCAACCATAGACACCAGCGCCATTGGCCTGAGATCAACTCGTCGCCACCGACGTATGGCCGCAGCCACTTTGCGGCGTTCGGATCCCGCGTCAGGAGTTCGGTCCGGTTCGCTTCATCGAGGATCAGGTTGCTATAGGTGATGTAGCCACCTTCGGGCCGACGCAGACGCGCGCCATCGGTCGGTTGGCTTCCCTTGTGCATCCGCAGGCGGTCGTTTGGTGGTTGCGAGCGCGCGGGGACCGAGTATTGTGGTCCGTCGATCAGATATCCGTTAATGCGCAAGACCTTCGAGGCATGCGGATCGCCACGAACGTGATCATACTCAAAAATGGTGCGTTCGTTGGTGTCGCGCCATGTCATACCGACGATTACGCAATGCACTGCTGCCGCACCGCGCGCCTCGCTGTTCCATTGGAACGTCCGGTGTGCGAAATGGATCGATACGCCGAGGCCGAAGAGGTGTGGCCAGAGAATGCCGCACTGCTCGCCTTGGGTGATCGAGTTCGTCGACACGAGCGCGATTTCGATCGCCTTGTTCACCGCGCTGTACTCGACCGCCTTCTTGAACCAACACGTAACGTAGTCGAGCCGATTCACCTGTCCTTGGCGCCCCCAAAGGCGCCGCATGTCGGCCTGCTGCTCGGGCGTCCGGTACTGGTGACCTCGGAAGGGCGGATTACCGAACAGGAAGGTGCATTCTGCGGGCGGCAGAACATTAGCCCAATCCATGTCCAACGCGTTGCCGACGACGATGTGCGGAGACTTCCGAAGCGGGATACGGACGTAGTATGGACCGAACTCTAGACTCAACCGGTTATTCATTATGTGGTCCATCATCCACATGGCGGTCTCAGCGATGCGCGCTGGGAACTCGCCAATCTCGATACCGTAGAATTGGTCGACGTTTATCCGCGACAGGTCAGATGCATCAAGCACGCCGATGAACTGCCCATGTGCGTCCCGCTGGTAGTCGATCAGCTCGCGTACCACCTCGATTTCGAGCAAGCGGAGCTCGCGATAGGCGATGATTAAGAAGTTACCGCAGCCACAAGCAGGGTCGAAGAATTTCATCTGGCCAAGCCGCTCGCGGAATCGTTCGAGCTCTGCCCGGCGCCGATTGTCACGGCGTGCTTTCAATTGCTCGAACTCGTCTCGAAGCCCATCGAGGAACAGGGGTTGAATGACCTTAAGAATGTTCGTCTCATTAGTGTAATGTGCGCCCTGCTCGCGTCGCTCGTTACGATCCATCACCGATTGGAACAGCGATCCAAAGATCGCAGGTGAGATCTCTGACCAGTCGAATCGGCACGCTTCGAGAAGTCGAGCGCGCATTTCAGCGTTGAACGACGGAAGCCGCAGATTCTCGCGGAAGAGGTCCCCATTCACATAGCGGAACTGCTGCAGATCCTCGTCCAGGGTCTTCGCGCGCTTGCCTTCCGGCGTGTCTAGCGTCTGGAATAGTGCTGCCAACCATCCGCCGAGGTCCGAGCCGTCCTCCCGTGTGCGTCCCTCGATGAATTCCTCGAATGCGCCGCGCGGCTCGAAGATGCCAGTGTCGTCGGCGAAAAGGCAGAATACGATTCGGACCAGGAAGCGTTCGAGGTCGTGACCGACGTACCCCGACTGCTCGAGAGCATCGTGCAGGGCGCCTACCAGCTCCGATGCTTTGATGTTGACCGGGTCCTGGTCCTTGAACGTCTTCTTCTGAACGCCCGTGATGAACCCGAGTTTTTGCACATGCTTGTGCAGATCGGCGAGGGGGAATTTCAGCTCGTCTCCGTCCTCGAGGTCGTAGAGCTCAAATGTCTGGAAGTCGCTCAGGAGAATGTACCGCGGCAAATCCTCGTTTTTCAGACCTGGGAAATAGTCCAGAGCCTGCGTTTTCGCCTTTTTAAGATCGCGACCGGCGCTCTTCTGCTCGACCAGAAGCATGCCCTTCCAGAAAAGATCGATGAAACCGCGTTTATCGCCAAGACTTTTCACCGGCTCCTCGAAGGCAGCGACCCGACGAACCGGCACGCCGAAGACCTCGAAGAAATCTCGATAGAAAAGCTGGGTTTGCCCTTTTTCGTATCCTTCGCCCTGCCATTCCCGCGCAAATGCCGCGGCTCTTGAGCGGATCTCGTTCCAAGAATGACGCATCAATGCTCCAGAACTAGTTCGACCGGTCAATGCTGAGAATCGGTCGGTATCGAAAGTATATAACCTTATCATGCCCGATTAAGGATAGCTTGCCACTCGACGTGACCGGATTACTACTTGGGCTTTATGCGCGGGCATTGCCGCCAGCCCCCCCTGTGCGCCACCTCCTCGTTCAGCCTGAGCCTTATGCTGATTAGCCAATGCAGGTCAGCGTGGATGCAGGCGAAAATGTCGAGGGTCTCGTTGCGCTCGCCTTCTCGCTTGGGCTGCCAAGAGTGGATTGGGCGGCCGATCCAAGAATGCAATTCCTTGGCGTTGTAGCTCCATGTCCGCAGGCAGAAGTCGTCGGGCAGAGTAGAAATAGCGAGGGAAACCCGAATGCAATATCGTTCTACTCGGACAAATCGATGGGGCAGATCAGTTTCGCCCTTGGCCACATTCCACACGCTGAAGGGGTGGAAGGACGATGCCGATTCCAGACTACCAATCTCTCATGCTTCCGGTTCTTGAGGTCGCCTCCAAGGGCGAAACCTCAGTTCCACTGGCCGAGGCGAACATTGCCGCGCGATTTGGCCTTTCCGATGAAGAGCGCGAACAGATGCTGCCGAGTGGCAAGCAGCGCGTGCTGCACAACCGTATCCACTGGGCGAAATTCTATCTTGCCAAGGCAGGGTTGCTTGAAAGCCCTAAGCGCGGGCGCTTTATCATAACGCCCGCTGGGCAGCAGGTACTGGCCAACCCACCGGCCAGTCTGGACACGAAGCATCTGCTGACCATTCCGATCTTTCGGGACTTTTACCGGGGAGGACAGGACGCCGAGGCAATTGCTTCAGCGGCGGATGCGGAGCCACCATCGGCAACACCCGAGGAGGTCGTGGAAGCCGCTTACAAGGCCGTGCATGCCGCTCTTCGGGCCGACCTTCTCGACCGCATCCTTCAAAACAGCCCAACTTTCTTCGAACAAGTCATCGTCGAACTTCTGGTGGCGATGGGCTACGGGGGCTCCCATCGCAATGCGTCAGAGCAACTCGGCAAATCGGGTGATGGAGGAGTTGACGGCGTGATCAACGAGGATGTTCTCGGTCTCGATCGGGTCTACGTCCAAGCTAAACGCTATACCCCGGGCAGCGCGGTCGGACGGCCTGAGATCCAAGCGTTCACCGGAAGTCTGGTCGGCCTCGGCGCGTCTAAAGGTGTCTTCGTGACGACCTCGACATTCTCCGGCCAGGCCGTCGAGTTCGCATCCCGCATTCCGCAGCGTGTGATCCTGATCGATGGACGCCGCCTGACCGAGCTGATGGTCGAGCACGGGGTTGGTGTGCGCTCCAGCCGTGTGCTGGAGTTCAAACGCCTGGACGAGGATTTTTTCTCGGAGGACTGACGCTCGGCGGAGAGGATATCAATCCGGATGGCAGATCGGCGGCAGTTTTTGATTATATTTCTGAGGGTTAGGATTCCGTACTGGCGCCGGTTCAGTCCATAGGTCGGGAGAAAAAGGGCGGATAGAGAACGTCAACGGTCGACGCCACCGTCATAGCAGTCCAGAGGTCAGCGCCAGAACCGCGCGGTTCCTGGCGATTTTGACCCCGCCTGCGAACGCGGAGAGCGTTCTGCAGGGTAGAATTGGCGGAGGGACAGGACGTGAGATCCAACGTTCTCTGGCTGCTTCGCGCCCGGAGGCTCCTTGTTCGCTGTCGTTGAGAAGCGGATACCGCTCGGCCGCGTCTTCAAATTGGCGCCTGCGGTGGGCCCCACCTCAAGTGGTCTAATATTGCACGCAATTTCACCCGCATCTTCATGGTCGCGGTGGGGTCCGTCTTGCGATCATCGCGGGCGATCTGCGGGCGCCCACATTGAAGAAGAAGGCGACCGTTAGGCGGCCGCTCTTTCGCGACCGGCCGAAGTAGCCGCTGGCGCGGTGATAACGCGCACCCCGGTAGATGACGAGGCGGTTGTATTGGTTGACAACCTCAAACGTGTCGGCCGTGTCGGCGCTCTCGTTAACCCCGAGGGGAACAGGCTTCAGCGGTTCGCCTGGTCGCCGCCTGATGCGCGTCACAGTTCGCGAGAACCGCGTGCCCGAACCTGCGGGCGGTTCGGGGGAAAGGTAGAGGACCGCCGCTAAGTCGAACGGGTCCGCATGGAAGTTCGCGAGACGCTCTGCCCCCGCCAAATTGATGTGGAACCGTCCTACGGTGCTTCCGTCGCCGCCCGCGTGCCAATCCCGCAGCGGCAACCCGATCAAACGCGAGATGCGTTGGACAGCCAGGGTCAATCCGCTGCACGCCTCCTTCGAGACATGCCACGGGAACCTCGGATGTGGTCGCCAGTAGCTCGCGGCCAGCGCCTCGGTCCGCCACGCGTCCGGATCGCCGAGAAACCCGTCGAACACACGCACTCCTTCGAATTCCGTTTGACAACCGTGGAGCGCATCATCAATAATTTTACATTGTGCTGGAGGGGATCGCATGGCAACGAACTCCGATATTGGCCGGGCGCGTAGGGAACTCGATGCCTTAATGGCCGCGGAAGACTTGGCGAGCCGCAGCGGGGATTTCAGCGAGAGTCTCGCCGCGTGGTCCGATGATGCGTGGATTCTACCCTCGATGGAAAGAAAATTCATCAAGGGCGGCGGTCCAGTGCGCAAATGGATCCGCACGAACGCGTTGGTACCCAAGTATAAGCGCAAGCTCCTACGTAGCGAGGTTACGCCGACGCTCGCGTTTCAAGTCTTCTCGTACAGCGGCACCAACACCGCGTCCGATGGGCGGTCAATGAAGTTCGAAGGCTTCATGACGCGCGTGCTCATGCGCGTAAAGTCCGGCTGGCGTATTATGCACGCGGTCTGGAGGGACGTTTCGGTAACGGGCCCCGACGGCGACTTGATCACCGATCTCGAGCCGCTGCCCGAAGGCGCGCTGTCGATGGGTTGCGGCAGCCAGGTGGGCGCCTACCAGACCGCCTTTGTCACCGCTCCGAGAAATCCACAGAAGCCCAAGCGCTCGCGCTGATTCAGCGCGCCATGTCGGCGACACCGGTCGCGCTAGTCTGTTTGCCGTGGCTTGAGCCGTGGCACGCACCGATAGGGCTCGCCGTGGTAGCGAGCCAGTTGCGCAGGCATGGCATGGGTTGTTGGGTCCGGTTCGCCAATCTCGACCTCTATTCGGCGATAGCCGATTCAATGGGCGACGAAGTGGCTGCGCGGCTGTTCGGCAACGGCCGCCTCGCCGAACTGCTTGTCTCTCCGCTGTGGCGGCGGTTCAGCCGCTCTGAGAACGAGCAACGCATTCGTTTGCTTCGGCCGCTCGGGCTAGACCCCAGTGAAATGCGCAAGATCCAGCAATTGGCGGACGAGTGCTTCGAGCGCATCCTCGCGGAGCCCGGTTGGGCGCAGACGCGGGCCTGCGGCTTCTCGCTCGGCATCAATCAGTCCCTGATGGGACTGACGTTGGCACGCCGGTTGCGGGAGAGCCATCCGCATGTGCGCATTGCCTTCGGCGGCAGCCAATGCTCCGACCCGATGGGTATAGCTTTGCTGGAAGCTTTTAACTTCATCGACGCCGTCGGTTGCGGCGAGTGCGATGACTCGATCGCTCCCTTGTTCGAATCGCTGCTCGCCGTCCGCGAGCCGACGAGCATCCCGAATATCGCGTACCGCTGGGAGGGGCATGTGCGCGTTGGCGCGAAAGCGTCCACCCATGCAGCCGACTTTGGCACGCCCGACTACGACGATTTCCGCGAGCCAGCCATGCGCTTCATGCGCAAGCACCGAAAGCCGGTGAGCTACTACGTCGAGGGCTCGCGCGGTTGCTGGTGGGGCGAGAAGCATCACTGCACGTTCTGCGGCATCCACTCGCAGGAGATACGTTCGCGCAGCAGGCCGGGCGCAGATGTTGTGAAAGATATTGTAGGCCTCGCGAGCTCGCATCCGGCGATCAACATCGCGCTATCGGACACGCTCGTGCCGCAGGCGCATCTCCGCCATGTCGTGCCGGCGCTCAGAACAGCACTATCCGAGTCCGACGTCGAGCTTTTCGCGGATTTCAAGCCAAACCTATCAAAGCGCGATGTTGCGTCACTCGCGCGCTCCGGCTTCACCGGCGTGCAGCTTGGCATCGAGACTTTCAGCGACCGGCTGTTGAAGCGGATGCGAAAGGGAGCGACGTCGCTGCAGAACGTCCAGGCACTCAAGTGGTTCACCGAAGCTGGCGTCGGCGTGTTCTATTCACTGCTCGTCGACATTCCTGGCGAGGAAGCGGAGGACTATCGCGAAGTGCACCGGATCATGAAGGCAATTCCACACCTGCAGCCGCCCTCGGCCGTGTTCCCCATCGAATTTGACCGCTACTCACCCTATTTCGACCGGCCGTCCGAATTCGGTATCGGGCGCTTGCAGCCGCACCGGATCTATCGACTGGTCTACGGCGAAGGAATCGACCTGCATCGCTTCGCCTATGTCTACGAGCGTTGCGAGCCCGAAGCACCTGCGGCCGCAATTGCCGACGCACGTGCGAGTGTCCTCCAGTGCGTGAGCGACTGGTCGACATCGTACCAGCAAGCTTCTTTAACGTACTGGGTCACGGGCGGGACAGTCCTTATCGTGCGGGCTGGCGATCGCCCGCATGTCGAAGTGATCGAAGGGCTCGCGGCGCAGCTGTTCCTCGCATGCGACTCGATCCGGCGCCGGTCGCGGCTCGTAGATGAGTTTGGGCAGCGCGGGCTTTCCGACACGCAGGAATGGATCGACCGCTTTATTGGCGAGGGCTTCATGCTGGCCAGCGCGAACGGCGAATATTTGCTGGCGCTTCCACTGCGACGCGCGCGCCTACGCCCTTCGAAAGATGCGAATGATGAGGACACAAGTTCAAACATCCACTAAACACCTATTTGGTGGAACCTACCGGGTGGTCGGTCCCGAGCAGACACTGCGGCGGCTTGAGCCGTTGAAGTCGCCGCTGGGCATCACTCGCGTGGCACGCATCGGGGGCCTCGACAACCTGGGCATCCCTACGTCAATCTGCGTGCGTCCTAACGCGCGCCACCTTTGCACCTCGCAAGGTAAGGGCGCGACGCCAGAGCTCGCCGACGTCTCCGCGATCATGGAATCGGTAGAGGGCTTTCACGCGGAGAACGTGCCTCCGCCGGACGAGTTCTTCCCATGGCGACGTGTCGCCGCGGGCGGCCGCCATCTCGACCCGCGGCTCTTGCCGCCCGGTCCTAGGTGGCGCGCGTGGTCGGCGGCCACGCCGTTGCGATGGGTGCAGGCATATAGCCTTGAGGACGGCAGGCCGATGCACATCCCCTACATCGCGGTGACGCTTGATGGATCGGTGGCGCACCCCGAATTCGGCATCATCGCCGCGTGCTCGAATGGGCTCGCCTCAGGTAACACCTTCACGGAGGCCGCTTGCCACGCGCTCTACGAGTTGATTGAGCGTGATGCAGACTACCACTGGGAAAGGCAACCAGCCGAATGGCGCATGTCGCGGCGGGTCGACCTGCAATCCGTGCGCTCGGAAGTATTGCGCGACATCATTGAGCAGATTCGTTCCGCTAGGGTCGAGCCGCTCGTGTGGGAGATAACCGGCCGCACCAGCGTTCCCGCCTTCCGATGTGTGCTGGCAAGCCGTGATGAGAAGCGGCCGCTCGGGCGGTTCCATGGCTCAGGCGCCCACCTATCGCCTGAGATCGCCCTTAGTCGTGCCATCACCGAGGCCGCACAGTCGCGACTGACCTGGATTCACGGCACACGTGAGGACATATTTCCCAGCCTCTACGACGATCTTCCCCGGTCTGCGTCGGCCCCGCTTGATCTCCCAAGGGCGGTGCGCAGGTTCGACGCGTCAGCCACACCGTTCTTCGGCGCGACCTTCGACGAAGACCTCGCATGGCTGATCCAGCGACTCGCCGCGCTGGGCCATGACAAGGCCTTCGTCTACGACCATACGCGCGAAGACATCGGCATTCCGGTGGTCTCGCTATTCGTACCGGGCCTCAGGTTCTCGGGCAACCGCTTCTAGACGATGGTGCGCCGGGTCCTCCTGTGCGGCGCGGGGTACGGCGAAGCCTACCGTCGCGTCTTCAAGGCGATAGGCGCACAGCTCATCGGCGTTGTGGGGCGCGGCGGAAGACGCTCGCGATCGCTGGCGTCGGCGATGCAGGTTCCTTGGTCGCGCGACTTAAGCCAGTTCCTTCCGCAAGCCGACCTCGTCATCGTCGCTATCGGGGGCGTGGATGGCGACCGGCTCGCGATGGAGTCCCTGCATCACGCCGTGCCTGTCCTTAGGGAGCACCCGGTGTCCAGTAAGTTTGTCGCGCGCGCTGCTCGCGTAGCCGCGCTGTCGCGTGTACCGTGGCTTGTGAACCCGCACTTCGCCTATCTGCGGGCACCTACCGCGCTGATCTCACGCTGCCACTTTCTTGCGCGCACTGGTCCGCCCCGTTCCGTGTCCGTTTTAACGAATGCGCGAATGGCATTTTCCGCGATCGACCTGTTGCTGCGCGTCTCGGATGTGTGCGGCATCGCGCCCGGCCGCGCTACGATCACGCGAACAGATAAATCGGTGCGATCAACCTGGCGCCACGCAGTGGGGGTGATGACGCTCGAGATCGGCATGAATTTTTCGGCGGACGACAACGAGCGCGATGTCATGACGGGACATCGCTTTGGCGTGGACTTCGGCGGTACACAGCTGCGGCTGCGCAGCGCAGCCGGGCCCTTGGTTGAGCTCGCGGGCGCGCCCGGCGCGCGGCGCTCCGAGACTGTTCCATGCCAAAGCCGCAAGGACTTTCTTCAAGACCGCGAACTCGCCAACCTCAAGGTGGTCCAAGCGATGCTGGTGGATCCGCCTGCACAGGCCGACCGACTTCGAGAACACGAGCGCATCGCGCGCACGGCGCGAATCTGGGAATCGATGTTGCGGCCCCGCTGGTGAAGCGAGCAACTACGGCCACAAGCTGAGGCTGAGGCTCGGAGCGAGATAGTCGCTCTGGTGCCACCACAGCTGTGGGATGTACAGAACCTCGCGCGGCCGCAGCTCGGTGGTCCAGAGCCTCGCGGGATCGAAGAGGGGCCACTTCACGATGTCCGCATGCAGCAGGTCGGGGATGCGGCTCAAGGCCGCGTGGCCGGGGTAGGGATACAGTCCGGACGTCGCGGAAGGCGGCGCAATGGAAAAGCGCTTCAGCCCGCAGACCATCAGGATGAAAACATCGCCCGGGTCGAAGTGGGCCTGGTGCCGGCGTCGCGCTCCCGAGGCCCAGAGGTGCGGCCGGTCGCAGCCCAGCTCGACTGCCAGCGGACAGAGATCGCGGGACCAAGCGTGGCCGCCAAGCGTACTGCATTCTAGCCCGGCAATCGCTATGTCGCGACGGGGGCCATCATGCGCAGGATCGAACACTTCGTCCAGAACCGCGGCGAGGGGCATTTGCTGTAGATTCATCATGAGCCGCGAACGCGCCGGATCACGCTGGTGCTCAACGCGCCAGCTTTCGAAATCGAATTGATCCCGCCGCAAGTTCACGGTGACCGGCACGGAACCGGCACGCGAACGCAACACGGCCGGCTCCCAGTAACGAAGCAGACCGGCAGCCACGGCACCGCGCAGGACGACTGGGCCAACACGCGCGTATGCGTCGGCGAAGCGCCACAAGCGCTCGCGCTCGAGCACGGGCACCGGTTGCGATGTGCCGTCCTTCATGGGGTTTGCGTCTTGACGACGATGATCCGCCGGTCCCACAGTTCGGCCACGACGCGGCGTACGTCTTCGCCAGACATCGCAAAAGGCTTCATGCGCCGAGTGAGATCTCGCATGGTGGTCATCCCGTCGCAGGCGAGAAGGATCCGCACGGCCGCGCGGGCGAGGCGGCACGGACGAACGTAGAAGACCTTCCCCGTCACGACCGCGCCACCGTCGTCGGTGTGCTCCAGTTCGACCGCCGCGCTCATTGCCGGGCGAAGGCCGGGATCCTCGAGCTGTGCGATCTCCGGCAGCAGGCCGTCGCCCGACGGCGAGCGCAAGTGGCGCCTATGCCACAACTGCAGCCAATCGCCGAGTTCGCCGCCGCGCGCGAATCGTGTCGCGAGAGCCCGAAAGGCTCGATCGACTCCTTCCTTGCAGGAGACATGCAGGCCGTCGTTGTGAAAATCGGCGTGCAGATAGAGCGGGGCGCCGGGCGCGAGCGACGCTTCGATTAAGCCAAGGCAATTTTCCGGTTCGGTCGTATGATCGAGCACATTGATGCACAACGCCGCGTCGTAGCTACCGGTCAGTTTGCCCCGCGTCGCCTGCAGGCCGAGCGCTCCGGCTACGTACTCGATGCAGGCTAACGCCTTCGGATTGGTATCCCAGCACGCGACTTCGTGGCCAGCGAGCGCCAGCGCGATCGAGTAGTAGCCGGCCCCGCAGCCATGGTCCAAGATGCGGCTGGAGCGCCGGATTCGTTTCATGGCTTCGAGTCTGCCAAAGACCGCCGGGTAGGTAAACAGCGGCTCGTGCAGATTTACGAGCAGCCCATCGAGATCACGGTGCTCGTCCTGCGCCGCCTGCGGACCGGCACGGACTAATCCAGCAAGCGCACTGGTCTGGCGCTCCACGATATAGCGCAATCCCAGCTGCCGCGCGGTGGCGGGCGTCCACTCACGCAAAACGGCGGCCCTCGGCGCCAGGCGCACAACCTCCATCGCGTTCATGCGGCGCTCTCGCACGCCAGCGCTACCGCCTCTTGCAGCCAATGTACCGAATCGTCCATGTGTTCGCCGATACCGAGCAACTGCATGTTGAACGAGTCACAAAGGAACATCACGCGATCCTGTGCACGCAGGAACTCAACGAATGCATCCTGGCTCATTCCATGCCGGCGCAGCCAGCGCCGCGTGTCGGATGCTTTCTCCAGATTGCGGCTCTTGCGGAAGTCGTCGGCGAGGCGGGCCAGCCGTTCCCCTTCAGCCATAAATCCTCTGCGTTCCGCCACCCAGTCGATGACGGACCAGAACAGCACGAGCAGCCCTAGAGCGCGCACGTGACGGGCATCGTTCAGCATCGACTTCCACGGCGCGTTCTCGAAAAGCAACTGCGCGTAAGTGTTGAACCGGTGTAGCCGCGCGGGAGATGTTGCCGCGCGTAAGCGTGCCGAATTGGTGAAGGCCAGCACGCGCCGGCCCGGGCTTTTGGCCGCGGCATCTTCCGAGCGCGGCGCGGGCGCTAGGCATGACGCGTTCGCGAGCATGACCGCAAGCCTTTCGTAGAGGAACACGCAGTCGCCGCCGCTCGATACGGCGAATGACAGGTCCAGGCCGCGCGGCGCCTGCGCGGGACTGGGCACACGGCAGACGGCTTCGCCTCGCAACTTACGCAGGAACACGGACGGCTGGACACGGACCGGACGCATGCGCGGCCTGTGCGCGCGAATCGACTGCGCCAATGCGAGCGCCGCAATTGCGTCTTCCCGCTTTTGGTCGGTGTAATACTCCTTGACGGCCCGTTGGACGCGCGTATCAAAACCCGGTAGGAGGATGCGCTCCCACGTGCGGCCCTGGAAGAAGGTCTGCTTCGCGGTCGCGAGGAGCCGCCTAGCTTCGGCGGCGGATATAGCGCCCGCGGCAACCGCGCGCTCGATCGTCACCCGGCAATTCACCATAGGTTCAGACAGCGGTATGTATCCCCAGGGCGCACAGACATATTGCAGGGCAACTTCGTCATCGTCGAGGATCTCGCCATCGCGATAACGGCGGAACACCTCGCCGACGCCAATCATACCGAACGTATGGAGTTCTGCTGCCCGCAGCGCGCCCATGCTGGAACTGCCAAGGACAGAAATGCCGCACTGTAGGAGGTCCAGGATTTCCTTATGCCACACCGCGGCCGTATGCTCGAACTCGCCGTCGATCAGCACTACGACTTTCGGCCGCAATTGCTTGAGCTGAATGAGGTCGCCGCAACGTGCGGGCGGAAGGTAAAGGGCACCGGGGCAGACAGAGTCCGCGGTCCCCATGTCGAGCGAAGGACCAAGGAAAGCCACTATGCCGCTCCCTGTGCGTCTTTTGCCCATTGCAGCTCCTCCCTGGAGGATACATGCGAGTTATGCACCGTTTATCGGCAACAGAGCCGCGACCCATGGTCGTCCAATTCCGACCGGAATTCCTAGTTTATGGTTGCACTGATGTAAAGGCGTGGCAATGGCCGATCCGCGGAACTAGTCGAGGTTCTGTAGCATGACGTGAACCTTGCGCGACGTTGCCTTGTCGCTGCGCAGCAGCCAGACAGAGATGTAAATGCCGAGGTTGCGCACCGCTTGATGGCGACTTCGCGCCTCCGCCGGATGCTCAACTCGCGCCCTACGGGCAGGTCAGTCGAGCAAAATCAAGCGCAAACGGCGGGCGCTGCGGGGTCTATAATTAACGAGTTCATTGACCACGCACCCGCACCTAATCCAGCATAACATTATAGTCGCTGAGCATCTCAATAATGGCCGAGCCATCCGGCAGCAGTCCGAGCTCTTCGGCCGCACGGGCCTGGAACTCGCGGCTGTACTCGACAACGGGCGGGCAAACGGTGGTGATTCTCGGCTCAGAACCGACCGCCGCGCAGGCGGTCAGCAAGCTCGTCACGATCGCGAGGACGGCGAGTCGCCGCATCAAGCATCTGCGTTGCACGTCATTGACCTTCTCCGTGGTTTCGAGGCGTTCGGCGAGACGACCGGCACGCTCGCCGGAGCCGGAGTGCAAGCAGGAACAGGAGGACGGCGACCGCAATGGCGCCGTAGCGCAGGGCCGCCCGGATCCACGGGCTGGTGGCGATCCCGGTGAACAATGCGGCAATCATCGACGCCTCCGCTTCCAGTCGTCGAGGCGGGCGTAGATCGTGACGGCGACGCCCAAGAGCGCCACGGCGATGAACACCCAGCGCAGCGTATCGAGGTAGGGCACGAGCGGCAGGATCGCGGACTGGGTCTCGGCCAGAACGGTTTGTGTCACATCGACACCCGCCGCGCCCAGCGTCGCCACTCCGGCTGCCCCGCTGCCCTTCATGGTGCGGCTTTCAGCCAGCACCTCGCGCGCGGGCGGCGTCTCCATGGCGAAGCCCACCTCGCGGACCGGGAACCGCTCACCCCACTGCCGACCGGGCCCAAGGTCGATGTACGAAGCCAGGACAGTGTCCGCATTCTGAGCTTTGTGTTCGACCGGCTGAATGGGGGCTCAACCTAGAACAGCGCAATCAATCGTAACCAGGTCCGTGACGGCACCGCCATCCTGGGCTTCTTGATGCCGGCTATCGTGGACATCATGATGGACAATCCACAGGCTGACTGGGGGTGACCGTTTTTTCCTGTTGTCGACTAGGACTTCTGGGATGCTTCTTATTTCTTTGAACGTCCGCAGCTTCATTCTGTTACTGTTTCACTCTCGTGATCTATGGTGCGACGGGTATGAGCGGACTATGCTACCCGACCCGATCTGAGATTCGCGATCTTGGCCAACATTCATCGTTTCAATCCCAATCGCCGACGCTCTCCCGTTCAGCGCAACCGCCGTCCTCATCCTCGACGCCGTCGCCGGGTGCGAGCCGGCCTGCTGAACTTTCTGGCGCTGTGCTGCATCGCCGTCGGGTGGATCGCCTGGGAGATGTATTCCCCGATCGCGACCGACTTCAGCGGCCAGGCGCGCGTAATCGACGGCGACACGATCGACGTCGCGGGACGGCGCGTGCGGCTCGAGGGGATTGACGCACCCGAGTCGCGTCAGCAATGCAGCGACGGTGAGCGGCGATACAGCTGCGGCGCCAACGCCACGTCGGCCCTGTACTCGCTGATCGCTTTCACGACGGTGAACTGCGACGATCGCGGCCGCGATCGCTACGGCCGCACCCTGGCACTCTGCACGGCCAACGACGTCGACGTCGGGCGCTGGATGGTGCGCAACGGTCATGCCCTGGCCTACTGGCGCTACTCCTGGCGGTATGGCCTCGACGAAACGCTAGCGCGAATTAGCAGCACCGGCGTCTGGGTGGGAGATTTCGAGCGGCCAGAAGATTGGCGGAGAATGTCAAGATGAGCTCAGCTCTACACCGAACCTGCCTCGCGTTATCGTCCATCCCTCTCGCCGTGTCGGCCTCTAACTGCAAGTGGAGGAAAATCTCAGTGGCAGCTCGGAGGCGAAGGACGTAATTGCGCCGAACAGCAAGTCACTCGGCCTATCCGTCTTGACGAATCCGCTTTAGTTCCCCCTTGAGAAACGTGAATCGCGCACGATCATAAGGCAGGACTCTAAGCCCCTCGTCGTCGAGAACGTTCACAATTTCACTCATCGGAACACGCGGATTTCGTGCGGCTCGATAGAAAAAAGCAATGGCTTTGATATAGCCGCTATCCTTGGAGCACTCGTCGAGACACGCCCCCGCAGAATCGAAATCCTGATCGTACTGTCTAGTAAGAGCTGAGAGCACAACGACGTTTGATGCGAGTCTAATAAGCAACTTTTCTCGCGTCTTCTGAGATGAATTCCTGGGCAGCTTATTAATTTTACTAAAAAGTTCTATCATTCTCATCCGCAACCCGATGCAGGCGTTCAAGTTCTCTTTCTTAGGTTCACCAAACCAATTGTGTAACAATCTAGTCATTTCGAGTGCGAGAGCCTCAGCGTCGAAACGCTCAAGCTTCACTTCAAACCCAGGGACAGCCCTTCGCTCTACTTCGAATATATTCCTTGCTGTAGCGAGCATTTTCTCCGCCTCGTCGAGATCTGACGTCGACCGATAGGAGTGACGCAAGCAATAGGCTGCGAGATAGGCCGCTTCCCTGCCATGCGCGAGATTCGAGCTATCGGCTTTGTCGGCTGGGGTGGCCTTGCGCAGCGCTCGGCGAGCTACAATTGCGCCGACCTTCCAGTGGCCACGGCCGGCAAACAGAGCGGCATGCGCCAAGTAGTTGGCGTATGGATATGCGTCGGCGCCAGTCTCGGACTTGATCTTTTCGAGCCACTCTTCGTATCGCTCACCGATAGCTTCGGGACCGTTGCTTCGCCCCATAACCTCAATGAAAGTCTCCGTCAGAGGCCATCGCTCAAACACAATCGGCGGGACAATTCGCGAAGGCCCCAAGTCGCTCCGATAGCTCTGCCGCCCCATGAAAAAGCCAGCCTTCACTACAGCCCGGAAAACCTCATCCCATGCTGCATCCAGCATGTCGTCGAGGATTTTCAATGCTATTTCACGAAGCTTAAGGGCCGACTCAAGTGTATTGCTCGAACCAATGGTGGCCGCTGCCCTTTCCTTAAATTTCTCGATGAACCGTGCGTGCTCGGGGCGATCAGTCTCAAGCGCTTCCATGTAGGCATTCCAAGTAACCTCAAGGTCAACTCCGACCTCAGGATTCTCCTGATATGCAATCTTGGCTGCTTCTACCGATGCTGCGGAAAGGTGCATGTGATTGTTCGGCTCGACACGACAATCAGCGAGGAACGTCCTGACCAAGTCGGCAAATTGACTTCGCCCGTGTGCCGGATCGTTCTTCCTTGTCAATTCGACTGAAACAACCTCTGGCGAAGCGAGGAAATGTCGCGGATGCCGAACCTCGACTTTTGGGTTACCGCCAGCTTTATGCCTGGCCTCAACTGCCTCGATTACGTGCCGTGCACCTGTAACATAGATGAGGCGCCAGCGTGCTGCTTCCAGCTTCCCATTCCAGAACTCGAGCCGCGCCAAAGCCTCCGCATCTGCCGCCAACCTTAGAGTCTTCGAGGATGAGCCGTCCCTGGCTCCAAGCAGTTCACGCCAAACAGATCCGCTTTTTGCGAGATAGTACATATCTTCAAGAGTGAGAGGCGCCATTAGAGCCTCGTGAACAATCTTGTCGAATGTATCCCGCACCTCGATCGAATGGGCGGGGACGATGCGGCGTTCGCCAAGTAGTTGCGATATCTTGAGAAATTGATCAAGCTCGCCCGTCATTCCCGCATTAAATACGTGTGCGAGTTCCTCTAGGAGTAATTTGGTCTCTTTAGGACTGTCGATTGTCAGAACACTCCGCGCTTTTTTCTCCCAAACAGCCAAGGCATCAAAATCGACCTGAGGCTCCGGTGGGCGGTCTCCAAGACGGGCCGCGAGAGCGTTAACCATACTGATTACCTCCCCATCGATCGGTGGAATAATGATGAGAGGTGCCCTTTTCGGCTGCAAATCGAAGAAGAGATAGTCCGAAAGCCGCCGCCCGAGGGCCACTGCATACTCCTCGGCATCGTCCCGAAAGACCTCCGAATAGCCCCAGCGGTTTCCTCGCCGTCGCGCCACAAGTGCAGGTGATGCGTACATCATTACTATGTCGGCATCCACAGCGTAGCAGCGTTTCCAGCCATTTCCTTCATCTTGCCGGTCATCATCCCAGTTCCGCATCAGCCAGTATTGCGCGGCAGCGTCTTCTACCCGACGCAGAAAGCGAGCCTGTTTGTCGTCAGTTGGGCTCATGTGTAGAATCCAGCATGGGCGAGGAGATTTTCTACTTCGGTCGTCTTTGGTCTCGGCTCTGGCTTCGGAGCATCAAATGCAGCAATCTTCCGTGCTCTTGGCTTCTGTACGGCAAGCGATTTGACGTTCAACAGCCTCGGAAATACGATCATCGCAAACCAATCCCGGCCGTTCTGATCCTTGATCTTTATGTTCTTTGCAATCTCCAAGATTTCAATTACCTCAAGACGGCGCTGAGTTATTTCCAAGAACTTCAAGACCGTATCTGGCAATTGCGCATCGTCCTGCCATGAAAATAGCGGGATCGCCAGTTGTCGGTATCTCTGGAGAACGTCAACAGGATATCTAGTCTTCCCAATCTCAGCTTCAAAATCGACCAAGAGGCTATCGCCCGTACGGTATCCCCTGAAGGCACCCGTAACAGGATCCTTGCAAGGGATGGTCCAACCGACTGGCGCAATACGCTCCGCCCGCGCAACAAGGCTACGCGCATCTTCATAACGACCGAAACGGTGAAGGAACAGGCAGCACGTATCCAGTGCCATCTGTGCAATACCGGCCCCGTGGAGACGAACAAGGGTCTTCAATCGCGGCAATATTGCAGCCGGCTCCATTGTGCGTCGTTCCAGAGCCATTCCAAGCTGCTCTATATAGGCATGAGGAGCCAGTTCCCAAACCGCCAAGTCGAGCCACAGACCAGGCTCGACCTCACGAAGCTCAGTCTCCGCCTCAAGTTCCGCAAGCGTTGTGGAGCCGCCCACGGCCCTTCGCAGTTCGTGAAGGTAAGCTCGGGCTCGCACCGCTTCGAGCCGGGCCACTGGGTCTTTTGTGGCGGTCCGATCCCGCAAGAGCGCCGCGACCTGCGCTTTGCTTCTCGGCCCGAAGCAATCTGCGCCAGCATAGTGGGCAAACTGCTCAGCTGCCACAAAAGCAGTTGATCGCGCCGCCTCACCCGGTTTCCGCTGTACAACAAGATCTGCAAGAGTAGCGGCAAAGGCTGAATCGACCACTTCCCTCGGAAAACCACGCACCTTTCGCGCGAGGTCGACATGATCATCTGGTGCGCGCTCAGGATCACGTGCGACCGCGTCGAGCGCAGCAAGCAATCGAACTTTCAGTTCCTCACTGCTTAGCTGCACAAGTTATCCTATCGTATTTGTGTTTTAAGATTATCAAGGTTCATGACACATTACGAACGCTAGAGCCACAACCTGCTTGGCGAAATCCAGTGGCGGCGCAACAACCTCGTCGAGCCCCTTGCAGCCAGCAATCCACGGTACCGTGGCTCCGCCCGGCCGCCATACTTCGAGAGAGAGCAGCTCGCGGCAATCAGTAAAGCGTGGTCTTCGGGGGTCGTCGACATGTTCCGACATCGCGACCAGCACAAAGTATGGCCTCGCGTCGGTACGTGTCACTATCTTGCCGAACACATCCGGCAACGCAAGTCGATGCGCGATGTCGCTCCCAATACACGCACATGCATCAGAGGGCGAGTCCGGATCAATAAAATACCATTTAACCACCGCTTTTGCGGGCGCAACCGATAGAGGCGAGCCACTCAACCTGTTGCGGAACAGCTCGGCCGCTCCAGTTTTGTCAATTGCAGGATCTTCGAGTTCGTCCATGAGATCACGAGATATGGACGCGCTTATCCGCCCAGAACCAAACCATCCAGACCTCAGGTGGAGTTCGAATTTCGGTTTCGAGATCGCGTGCCCAACCTGTGTCGAATCAGGAAGGCTCACTTGCGCACCCTTCAGCTGTTCACCGTGACAGAATCCACCGAAAATTGGCTCTGGTGCAGCAGCTGACTCTACTGCCCGAAGGACCGCCAGGCGCACACCCTTCGCGACCGATCCGTCGTCCCGGATCGCACTATATTGTTGCAGGGAAAGGTTTCGTTGGGCCGGATAACGCCCTCTTGTAGGGTTGGGTAGTGGCAAACGAAGAACCCCCAAAAAATATCTTGGCCAACGTGTAATTTAGAATTCCAATCATCCTTGGTGCATCTGAACGCGATGTCGCAGTTGCTCAAGGTAAGAATTGAAATTTCGCCTGCATTCTATGCCAAGACCAGATTGGATTAAAGTCCGGCTCGAATACTATCGTCTTCAGAAAATCAGCGAAGGCTCGATCAGCCTAAGCAACGGCCAAGCCAATCGTCTTGATGGCCCTGTGACCTGCTCCCCCGAATCTCCCCCGTTGTGAGGTTGAGCCCGTGCGGGGGGAGATGTAGCTGAAGACATACAGGTGCTCCCAGCCGTCGGGCCCTGACTGTCCCGCCGGCGGATCGCGGCAGACGCTACGCGCCGCGATTCAGCGGCCGCGGGATTCGAATTCCCGCAACAATTCGTCGAGCGCGCGGATGCGCGCCTCGCAAATTTCCATCCATTCGGCCTGGGCGACGATCACGCCGCTGGCCAGCAGGTCGGAGTAGCGGCCGCCCGGCAGGTCGGGCTCCGGCACCGCCGGGCGCTCCGGGCAATGGCGCAGATGCGCCGGCACCGTCAGAGCGTTGACCACCGGGCGCTCGACCCGCGTTACGTCGGCGCAGCTCGTCGAGAGCGAGAGACACAGCAGGGCCGCAGGCCACGACGCCAGCCTTCGCGACCCCGGCGATTCGCGTGCGAATGTCATTGAAGTCCCTTCCCTGCCGCTCGAGCAGACGATCGAGATGCCCGGTGACGCGATCGATGCCGGCGGCCGCCTGCACCTGCAAGTCGATGACGATCTTCTGCGCCGCATTGGCGTCGGCCAGCCGCGCCTTCTCGGCCTCCAGCGCCTCGATGCGGGCGCCGCGCCCCTGAAACAGCAGGAACAGCATCACCAGCGCCGCCCCCAGCGCGCCGGCGACGATCAATGTCGCCTTGCCGCCCGAGACGAAACCGAAGGCCGCGCGGATCCATTCCATGCCCTCACCCCACCCCTTAGCCCGCTTCCAGCAGCGCCCACCATCGCCAGATCGCCGGCACGTAATGCCGCGTCTCCGCCGCATGCCGGCCGGTCACCAAATGGAGGCAGGCGGTGATGGCGTCGTAGGGCGACGGGTTGCCGCAGCGCTGCTGGCTGCGCAGGATGTTGCCCAGCCCGGCGTTGTAGGAAGCCTGCGCCAGCTTCAGCCGGTCGTCGTCGGAGCGCGGCGCCGTCCAGGCGCGCCGCAGCTTCGCCATGAAGTAGGCACCGGCCTCGATCGACGGCCCGGCCAGCCGGCGGTCGACCAGCCCCCAGCCCATCTCGCGCGTGATCTGGTCCCAGGTGCCGGGCATGAACTGCGCGATGCCCGTGGCGCCGACCGGCGACACTGCGTCGGGCTTCAGCCGCGATTCTTGGTAGAGCTGCGCCTTCCACAGCTTCCACGGCACGCCCGGCAGCCAGGTCGATGCGGCGCGCTGGATCTGGCCATCATACTTCGCCGAGCGCAGTGGTGCGGCCTGCGCGGCCGCGCAGGCCGACAGCACCAGCCCGATCAGCAGCATAACGCCGAAGAAGCGCAGCCCGTGATAGATCGCCAGGCCGATGCCGGTGTTCGACAGCTTCGGCCACACGTCGGCGCGGAAATTGACGCCCAGCGACCTGTCGAGCCGGCGCAGCACCAGCCACGCCAGCGCGATCGCCGCCACGGCAACGACCAGTTTGACAACAAGCGACAGCAGCAGGATGTCCTGCATGTTGGTTCTCCTTCTGTTTGATGGAACGGATCAGGGCCGGAAAGGCGACGGCTTGTCGGCTTTCTGGTCGAGCTTCACTTCGATGCGATCGAGTGTCGATTGCAGGGCGCGCAGCTTGTCGTTCAGCACAATTTCACCGCGCTCCATCTCGCGCTGCATGGCGGAGATGCGCTCGCGCTGCTCTGTCTGGGTGGTCTCGACCCGCACGCCCCAAACGAAAAGCGGTATCAAGACCGCGCCGAGCTGGATCAGATGCCCCAGCGTCACGGTCGGATCGAACCGCACCAGCCGCCGGTCCTGCTGCGTTGGATCGCTCATCGTCGCCCCTCTCCCGCCTAAAGCCGCTCGCGAATCTCGAAATCGAAGCCCATGCGGCCGACTGCGTCGCGCGTCAGGCGCGTGCTCTTCTGCAGCAGGCCGCAGATCGCCTGCCGTGCGGCCAGCGCTCCATTGGGTTCCGGCAGCAGCAGGCAGGACCGCGTGCCGCCCTCGCGCGCCAGGTCGATCACGGCGGCGCGCGCCTGGTCGCGGTCGAGATGGGCGTAGCGCCCGGACACGACGCGCACGATGCGGCGGCGGTCGAGATAGGTCTGGCCGCCCGGCGTCGGCTGGCCGGGGCTGGGATCGTCGTGCCCCGCCGCCCAGCCGTAATCGGGATTGACCGTGGTCTCGAAGCCGTCGCCGGCCCAGGCCAGGCCGACATCCATGTGGTCGTCGGCGCTCTCCGCGTCGGCGATCATAAAGCGCAGGTAGCGCGCGCCGACCGCTTCCTCGAGCGCCAGGGTCCACTGGTCGAAGCCGCGCTCGACGCCCATCGCCAGCACGCCGGAGTCGAAGAGCTCCGCGCCGCCGGCCGAGACATTCGACAGGGTCACCTGCACCGTCGCCGAGGTGGTCAGGTTGCGCAGGCCGAACAGGCCGAAAACGCGGAAGTCGCGCGCGGCGCCGCAATCGGCGTCGAGCGTCGCCGACAGCGCCAGGGCGCGCCACGCCAGGCTGAGATGCGGGCTGGCGGCATTGGCAACGGGCCGCGCCGCGTCTTCCGACGAGGCCGCGAGCGCGGTGTCCTCATGGGCGATCCAGTTCTGCCCCCAGCGGCTCCAGATGCTCTTCACAGCCGCTCCCTGATCTCGAAATCCCAGGCGGCGCGGCCGAACGCCGTCACCGGCAGGCGGTGCGATTTCTGCAGCAGGCCGATCACCGCCTCGCGGTTGCGGGCGCGGATGCCGGGCTGCGGCACGAACAGCACGTTGTCGAGG
Organism: Reyranellaceae bacterium; assembly: GCA_050185515.1. Classification (GTDB taxonomy): domain Bacteria; phylum Pseudomonadota; class Alphaproteobacteria; order Reyranellales; family JAQSWP01; genus JAQSWP01. Next base: position 16,600 of record JBFWZG010000008.1, on the reverse strand, counting down.
CTGCCGCGCCGCGCCAGGTCGAGCAGCTCGCCCTGCGCCTGCGCCTCGGGCAGCAGGTCGTAGCTGCCGCGCGCCAGCCGCACGGGCGGCCGCGCCAGGGCGTAGGTCTGCCCGCCCAGCGAGGCGCGCCCCTGGCTGGGATCGTCGTGTCCCATCGCCATGCCCCAGCGCGGGTTGAACGCGGTCTCGAAGGCGTCGCCGGCCCACGCCACGCCGATGTCGATCCAGCCGGTCGTGTTGCCGGGATCGACGATCTCGATCTCGAGGAAACGGGCGCTGACCGCCTGCTCCAGCACCAGCACCCACTGGCCGAACCCCGGCTCGACATCGCCAGCCAGCCAGCCCGAATCCCAGGCATCGGCCGCGCCAGCCTCGACGTTGGACAGGCGCAGCCACAGCCGCGCGCTCGCCGACAGCGTCGCCTGCGCCAGGGCGAAGGCGCGCAGCGGCTTGGCCGACGACCAGGCGGCCGACACCGTGGCGCTCGCCGCCAGCGCTCTCCACACCGTGCCGGCGTGCGGATCGGCGATAGCGTTGCTCAGCGGCAGGCCCGCCGCCTCGCTGCTGGCCGCCACCGTGGCGCGTTGCAGCAGGTTCTCCGGCGACCAGCAGCTCTTCAGGACCGGCAGCAGGATGACCGGAACGATCGGCTCGCTGACATCGAAGGCGGCGGCGTCGAAGGCGCCGGGATCGAACGCGCCCATGGCCTACTCGATGGTGCGCGCCAGCGCGAACACCGCGTCGATGTCGTCCGGCGTGGCGCCGATCAGCGGCGCCATCTGGTCCCAGGCAGGGTGCCTGCGCTCGACCTTGAGGCCGTACTCGAGGCGGATATACAGCTCGCGATGCTGCGCCAGCAGGGCTTCCATCGGGTCGAGCCAGCCCAGCTGCAGCGTCGCCAGCCTGAACTGCACCGGCGTGCATTCGGCCTGCTCGCGCCATTTGCCGAGATCCATCTCGCGCCGTTCCCAGGTCTGCCGCCAGGCGCCATCGACCCGTTCCGGCGCGCCCTCGATGTAGAAGATGCGGCCGGCGCCGGCCGGCGCCTCGACGGGCTGCACCTGAAAGACGCCCCAGTCCGACAGATCGACCTGCGACAGGTCGCGCGGGAACGAGGTGTTGGGATGGTCGGCGCGCAGCTGCGCCTCGGTGTAGGGATAGTCGATCGCAGCGCCGTTGATCCTGAGCAGTTTCATGTTTCCTCGCTCCGCCTATGGCGGCCCCCAGCTGGCGGCCAGCAGCACATGGTCGCCGCCGGCCGACGGCGTCATGCCGATGGCAAGCGGCGTCTGCGCCGAGGCGAACTCGTCATGCGCGGCGGCGCGCGAGGTGCCGCCCTCGCTCGACACCGCGTCGACGTCCTCGGTGACGCCGGTGAAGCTGTAGCTGGCGGCCTCGCGGCCGGCGGCGAAGGCGATGGCGCCGCCATCGGCCGGCACGTTGATCGACACGCCATAGGTCGACGTCACGTCGTTGCCGCTGGCATGGGCCGCCGCGCCGTCGGCCCCGGTGATGGCAAAGGCCGAATACATGCAGCGGTTCATGCTGCCGCTGAACGTCACCGCCAGCGTCGCCGTGGTGCCGGCCGGTACCGCCAGCGCATACATGCCGCAGCGGATGTTGCCCGAGGCGTTCTGCTGGATCAGCGTCGCGGCGGATCCGTTGATGGTGACGCTGCTGATCGTGCGCCCCGAACCGGCGTCGCCGGCGAAGCAGAACACCACGATGCGGTCGGCGGCCGCGGCGCCGATCGATACCCCGCTGAAGGAATAGCTCGAACTGTTGGTCGTGCTCTCGCCATTGGCGGTGTTGGCGATCGCCACCGGCGCCGCGGCCGCGGCGGCTGCGCGCAGCAATGGCAGCAGGGCGGCGCTCATCAGAAGTTGCGGCCGCCGTCGACGCCGCGCCAGACATTGGCCTCGGTGCAGACGAAGATGTTGCGGTCGACCTTGCCCGAGGCGCTGGTCGCCACCGGCGCCGCGCCGCCGGCCCATTCGAGCGTGTCGCCTCCGGTCGTCGCCCAGGTGACGCTGTGGGCGCCGCCATACTCGACGTCGATGATCAGGATCTGCCCGATGGCGTCGGCCGGCAGGGTAACGGTCGCATTGCCGCTGGTCGGGCAGCGCTGCAGATTGCCGTTGGCGGCATTGATGCTGAAGGCGGTGCCGGCCGAATGGACGTGCACCGTCTGCTTGTCGGCGGTCAGCGTCTTGCCGGACAGGGTCTGCACGGCGCTGACATTGACCAGGTCGACGCCTTCGACGTTGACGATGCCGGCGCTGGTGCGCCCCAGCGTCGTGTCGCTGGCGTGCCCGATGTTGACGCCGGCGAATTGCGGGCTGTTGCCGGTGCCGAGGCCGAGATTGGTGGCGGCGCCGTCGGCGGTCGAGGCCCCGGTGCCGCCATCGGCAACCGGCACGTCGGTGCCGCCGGCGCGATAGACCAGGTTGCCCTCGATCGCAAGATTGCCGGCGCTGTGCCGCGACACTGTCGTGTCGCTGGCATGGCCGACGTTCAGCGCCGCGAATTGCGGGCTGTCGGCCGTGGTCAGGCCGGTGATGTTGGATTGCGCGTAATCGCCGGTCTGCGGCGTCACCGCGCCGGTGCGACCGTTGAACGAGGCAACGCCGCCGGTCGGCGTCAGCAGCTCCTGCCAGTCGCCCAGCGTCGCCGGATCGGTGCCGGCCAGAATGTAGCTCTTGTTCTCGTCGGTGCGGACCGCGATGTCGCCGGTCTGTGCCGACAGCGCCAGCATCGCCGCTTCGTTGGCGACGACGGAGGTGTTGACCAGGGCGATCGCAGGGATCTGCGCCACCGGGATCTTGCCGCCGGCATCGAGGGTGGCGACGCCATTGGCGGTGCCGGCCGGCAGCTGCGCCACCGGCACCTTGCCGCCGGCATCGAGATCGGCCACACCATCGGCTGCGCCGGCATCCAGTTCGGCCGCCGTGCCGAGGCCGTTGAGGACGACGACGTGACTGGCGTTCCAGTCGTCGCCGCCGACATCGGCGGGATCGGCGGCCGGCCCTGCGGCGGAAACCTTTAGATGGGTGACGGTAGCGGTAACGGGCACGGGCGGCCTCCTATCTCAGCACCTGCAGGCGGGTCAGCGCCTGGGCGGCATCGAAGGCGATGCCGAACACCCGGCACGGCGCGCCGGCATCCAGCCCGTAGCGCTCGGACACCACCGCATACTGGTCGCCGATCGCCGCCTGGTGCGTTTCGTCGGTCACGTCCAGGGTCAGCACCTGGCGGCCCGGCGCCCACAGCGCCAGCAGTCGCGCCGCCTCAGCCTGGGCGTCGGCTTCGTCGCGGAAATAGCCGGCGACCGGCGGGCGCACCCCGACATAGTCCTGCGCCATGCGATGGATCGCCTGGCGGTCGGTGTCGAAGGCGACGGCGACTCTGGCGGCGACGCGGATGAAGGCCAGCCGCGCCGCCGGGATGTTGGCGGCGTCGAGCTGGATGTTCTGCGGCGTCCAGTTGACGCCCCAGGTGACGCCGATGCGCCAGACGCAGGGCGCCACCTCCTCGGGCAGCGGGCTCAGCCCCATGTCGAGCAGCGCCGTCTCGCTGATCGTCGCCGCCGCCGCTGCCGGCGCTTCCAGCCGGTCGACGGTGAACAGCCCGGAAGCCGTCTCGCCGAGAAAGGCGCCGATGCCGGCCAGCAGATCGGCGATCGCCTCGCCGGCCGCCACCGGGTCGCGCACGTAGTAGCCGACCGGCGCCGGCTGGGCGATCGACAGCGCGTCGAAGGCGTCGTCGTCGATCTCCGACGGGTCGATGCCGGCGCGGATCAGCATGCGGCGGGCGATGGCGGCGCTGTCGGCGGCGAAGGTGCCGCCGGTCTTGTCGCCCTCGACGTCGCAGGTGACGTCGTAGACCGGGTTGCTGCCGAGCCGGAAATACCCCTCGGCCAGGCAAGTGTCGAAGGTGCCCGCCGTCACCGAGGCGGCCAGCAACGTCGCCACGTCGGCATGGTCGCTGCCCGGCGTCAGCGCCACGCCGCCGTCGTAGACGGCGGGCAGATCCTCGACCGGCCCGTCATGCGCCTGGTAGAGCAGCTCGAAGGCCGACACCAGCCGCGGCGTGACGTTCTGGCAGTAGGCGAAGGCCAGCGGCCGCGGCAGGTTGGCGAGATCGACGTCGCCGTCCTCGTCGTCGGTGCCGCTGCCGGGATAGAGATCGCTTTGCAGCGCCGCGTTGAGCAGGTGCGTCTTGCCGCGCACCGACAGCACCACGCGCTGCCGATCGGCCAGGCGCCAGCCCAGGGCGGTGCCGGCGAACAGCAGCTCGGCCGCCGCGTAGGCGGCGCCCGGCGTCACCGCCCGCAGCGTCACCGGCCGGCCGTCGACCGCATAGCTCAGCACCGCGACGTCGAGGCCGCCATCGGCATTGGCCAGCTCGACCTCGCTGCCCGTGGCGAAGCCGACGATGCCGCCCTCGCCAGGCGCCAGCGGCAGGGCGCGCGACAGCAGCAGCGGCTGCAGCAGGCGATGCTCCCAGGCGGTGTTGGCCGGGCTGTCGTCGGGCCGCGAGCGGAACGGCGCGCCGGCATAGCGCAGCACCACGTCGGTCTGCACGATCTCGTCCGGCTCCGGCGGCTCGCCCCAGGCGAGATCGCCGAACTCCGCGCGGCCCGACGTCGACGAACCTGACGGCGGCTGCGCCGCGACCTCGATCAGGTAGATGCGCTCGGCGATCGGCGCGGTGAATAACGCGGCCATGCAATGGCCTCCCTACGCCGGGCGCATGATCGCGCCGCGCAGATAGCCATTTGCGGCGCCGCTGCCGTTGGAGAAAGCCTTGATCGTCTGGCCGTCGCCGTTGTCCTTGCGCAGCTGCACCTTGTAGACGTAGGTGCCGGGCGTCCCCGGCACGTCGGCCCAGCCGGGCCGCATCTGGCCGCGCTTGACGACCCCGCCGGTCAGCAGGAATTGCGCGCCGGTGATGTTGGTCGCGTCGCGCAGGATCTGCCAGCCGAGGCCGGGATCGGGGTCGCTGAACGCGCCCACGCCCCACGGCACCAGCCCGGCGAGATCGACCACGTCGCTGGCGTCGGTCGTGGTCAGCGTCACCGCCAGCCCGCTATCGGCCATCGAATTGGTCAGGGTCAGTTCCGTCGTCCGCGTCGAGACCTGCACGTCTGGCAGTCCGCCGGGATCGGCCACGATGGTCTCGAGATGGAAATCGCTTTCCTTCCACGCGCCGGCGCCCTCGTAGACCAGCTCGAGCAAATCGCCCGGCGCCACGTCGAGATCGGCGTTGTCGACCAGGTTGAGCGAGGCCGAATGCACGATGGTCTTGGCCGCCGCGAAGCCCAGCAGCACGCGGAAGCCCGCCTGGCGCGCGCCGTTGCCGCCCTCCAGCGCCACCGTGGTCAGCGACGTGGTGCCGTCGAGAATGAAATACGTGCCGCCGGTCAGCGGGATGGTGACGCTGGCGCCGTCGGCGAGGTTGCTGCCCTTCTTGCCGGTCGCCGCCGCCAGCGCCTGCGGCGTGATAAACCTCTCGTTGTCGCTGCCAGCCAGCGCCTCGGCCAGGGTCGCACGCTCGGCGATGCCCTTGACGGTGTCGGAGGCATCCGGCACCACGTCCTGCACCATGCCGTTGGCGATCTGCCATTGCTCGTTCCAGCGCCGCAGCACCAGGATCATGCCGGCCTTGAAGCGCAAGGCCGTTACCGCCTGCAGGCCCGACGCGGCCTGTTCCATGATCGGCTCGGCCCCGAGCCCGTTCGGGTTGAACGTCGCCGCGGCGCCGATATCGGTGTGCAGCTTGATGGCGACGCGGGCGAAGTCGCGCAGCGCGAAGGGCTGCGGATAGAAATTCGCCGTCAGCGCCGTCGACGTGCCGCCGGTGACGCCGCCATGCATCTCGCCGTCGAGCACGCCATGGAAGGCGGCGGCGTCGATCACCGACACCGTCTTGGTGCCGGCCGAGAAATTCACCAGGGCGTCGGAATTGGACGAGCCGAACACCGTGTCGCGCGACAGGCTGCCAGGCGTGCCGGCGGTGTAGGTGCCGATGCCCCACTCGTACTCGGTCGCGCCGGCGTTCTGGATCAGGTAGACGAACTGGCGGCTGCTCGCGCCCGTGACGTCGGCCAGCTGGCGGAACGGCGCCACGGCGCTGCCTTCCTGCACCGCGCCGGTGCCGGTGCTGGCGGTAACGAACTTGACGCGGTCGGCGTAGATCATCGCGATTCCCCATGCGCCCCGCGGCGTCGTGCCACCCGCGGCGTCGGCTCGCGCAGACGGCGGTCGCGCGCCTCGGCGCGGATTTCCTCGACCAGGGTGCGCAGCAGCGCCACGATCATCCCCTGCCCGTCGGCGTTCTGGTGGATCTGCTCCAGCGCCGTCTCGCGCAGCGCCTGGCGCAGCCCGGCAAGATCGAAGCCGCCCAGCATCCCGTCCGACGCCTCGCGGCTGTAGACCCGCGCCGGCTGGAACAGGCGGATGATCTCCGCACCGCGCTCGCCGACCCGCACCAGGCCGGGCCCCAGCGACCCGCCCGTGGCCATGCCGGGGATCTCGCCGCCGGGAATGTCGCCGAACAGCCGCGCCAGCCGCTCGATGTCGGCCGCCAGCTGCGCCGTCACCAGCGAGCTGGCCTGGTAGGTGCGGCTCCATTGCAGCGCCAGCACCGCCTCGCGCTGGAACTCCGCCGCCAAAGCGGGGTCGAGATTGTCGTTGGCGTAGGCCTGCTCGGCGCGGGATCGCACGTCGGCGAACTCCGCCAGCGCCAGCTCGTACTGCTCGCGGTTGGAGCGCTGGCTGAGATCGCCGAACAGGAAGCGCTTGACGAAATCGTCCCAGCTCTCGCCCGCCGCCTCGAGCGCCTGCTCCTGCAGCCGCACGCGCTCGCGGCCGAACAGCTCCTCGAGCCTGTTGATGTCTACCAGCACGTCGGAAACCGTGTTGAGGTACTGCGCCTCGGCCAGCCGCCGCGCCTGGTCCTTCTCGAGTTCCTGCAATGCGGCGGCATAGGGATCATCCATGCCCAGCAGCGCCAGCGCCACGCCGTCGTTGAAGTCGGTCGCCAGCTTCGAGATCTGCCGGCGGCGCTCCTGCTCGATCTTCGCCACGTCGGCGTCGGAGAAGCCCCAGTCCTCGGCTTTCGCCGACATATCGGCGAATTCCTTGTTGAGCTGGCGCACCGCCTCTTCGGCGACCGTGGTCTCCTTCCCGAAATCCTCGATCGCGTTTTTCAGCTGGATGATGTTGCCGGCGCGGTTGGCCAGCTCCTCGATGTTCTCGTCGGAGCGGGCGATGCCGCTCAGCCCCTTGGTGGCGATGCTGCCGCCATAGAGCGCCCGCAGCATGGTCTCGAGCCGGTCCTTGGCGCTGTCGAACGCCTCGCGGTCGGGATTGTTGCGGTAGTTGTTCTGCACCGTCTGCGCGCTGCGCAGCGCGGCCGACACCGTGGCGATCTGCTCGCCGGTCAGCAGCGCGGCGATGCCACGGTCGATCTCGGCGATGGCCTCGATCAGGTTGGCGGAATACTCGGTCGAGACGAACTGCTGGTTGGTGCCCAGCCGGTCGTAACCCAGCGTGCCGAACGGCGTGATCGCCGTGGCGCCGCCGCGCTCGAAGCCCGAAGTGTCGCCGCCCGTAGTCAGAAGCTGCAGCGACTTGCGCGGCGGCTTCTTCGGCCCGCCCAGCAGCCCGCCTAGCAGCCCGCCGGCGATGGAAACGATCGGGCCCAGGATCTGCCCGACGCCGGGGATCAGCGACAGGCCAGCCCCCAGCAGCGAGGTGATGCCACCAATCGTGTTGCCCTGCGTCAGGTTGAAGATGCCGCCGGCGATGCCGCCCAGCGCCCCCAGCCCCTGACCGATCGACAGCTGGCCGAAATAGCCGCCCCCCAGCCCCGCCTCGGCTAGGCCGGTGCTGGCGCCGGAAATATCGATATAGCCTGGCCCCGAGCCGATATTCGCGCTGAACAGCGAGCCCAGCGGCCGCGACAGGAACGAGCCGACCGAGCCCTGGCCGAACAGCGAGCCGAGCCCGCCGCCGCCCAGCCCCGAATTGCTCGGCAGATTCTGCGTCCCGGCGATGGGACTGCCACCGCCGAACAGGTTGCCCAGCAGCCCGCCGATGCCGCCGGTACCGCCAGCGCCGACGCCGAACACGCCCTGGATCGCGACCGTGATCTCGGCCGCCGCCAGCTGCAGCAGCGCCTTCTTGGCGATCTCCAGAAACGCCTTCCAGAAATCCGATGCCTTGCGCAACCCGCCATCGAACAGCTGCTCCAGCGCGTCGACGCCCAGCTGCTGGATCGACCGCCACGCCTCGCGCCACGGCTCCAGCAGCAGCTCGCGCTGCGCTTCCGCCTGCCGCTCGGCCTCGCGCTCGAATTCCTCGCGCTGCCGCTTGGCCTCGCGCGCCGCCTCGTCGGCCGCCTTCTTCTCCTCGTCGCGCGCCTTGGTGACGTCGTAGAGCCGGGTCGCCGTCTCCTTCAGCTGCCTGATTTCCTCGTCCGACAGCGGGCGCTTGGCCTCGAGCGCCTGGCGCTGCAGCGCTATCACCTTGGCCTCGACGAACCGCGCCTCTTCCGACAGGCCGAGCAGATGGATTTCCTGCTCCATGGCGGCCAGGCTGTCGGCGACGGCCTTGCCGATCTTGGCCTGCGAGTCGGCCAGCTTCTTGGCGGCCGGATCGGCCTTGTTCAGGCTGGCCTCATAGTCGCGCAGGATCCTGTCGGCTTCTGCCTGCGTCTTGACCCCGGCCGCGACGGCCTTCTCCAAGGTCGCCTGCGCCTCGGCCAGCTTCGCCGCCTTGGCCGCCGCCGGATCGTATTTCTGCACCAGCTCGGAGACGGCGCCCGCCGCCTCTTTCGCCGCCTTCGCCTGCGCGGCCCATTTCGATTCGAGCGCGGCATCGGCTTCGGCGGTCTTGCGTTCCCGCTCGCGCGCCTGCAGCACCAGGTCGATCAGGGCGATCTCTGTGCGCAGCTCCTCCTCGCGCGCCGCCCCGGGCCGATCGGTCAGGCCGGACGGGCCGGCGCCGGGCGTGCCGCTGCGATAGGCCTGGGCGCGGGCGCGCGCATCGGGATCATCCAGCAGCTTGTCACGCTCGGCGCGCAGCTTCTGGATCGCCTCGAGCTCGACGCGCAGATCCTTGACGCGCTGCGTCAGGTCGCCGGCGATGCGGCCGGCGGCGCGCTCGGCGATCTCGGCAATGCCCTCGAGCGTGCCGCCCAGCAGGCGGGAAATGCCCAGCGATTCGTCCAGCGACGTCGCCAGCAGCTTCCAGGCGTTCGCCGCCCGCGCGCCCGACTGCTCCAGCGTCGCCGGCAGCCGGGCGAACTCCTCGTTGGCCTCCTCCGTGGCGTTCAGGATGCCGCGGAACACCCGGCCGGCCACCAGTTCGCCCTCGGCACCGAGTTCGCGCAGCTGGCCGACGGAAACGCCGAATTCCTTGGCGATCGCCCGCGCCACGATCGGCATGTTCTCGAGCAGCGAACGCAGCTCGTCGCCTTGCAGCCGGCCGGAGGCCAGCGCCTGGCCGAGCTGCACCGTGGCGTTGGCGACGTCCTGCATCGACGATCCGCCGATGCGCCCAAGCTTCAGGACCGTCTCGGTGACCTGCGTCACCTGCGTCGTGGTGGCGCCGATGTCGCGCGCCGCGAGGCTCAGCCGCGTGAACGCATCGGCCGCCGTCTCGACGCCGACGCCGACGCGCTGGGCGGCGGCGAACACATCGAGGAAGATGGCGCGGCTGCGCTCGAGCTGGCCGGAGATGTTGCCGACCCGCGCCTGCAGCGCCGCCATCTCCGAGCCGATATCGGCGATGTTGCGGGCGAAGGCGGCGAAGGCGCCGATCGACAGGCCGCCGGCCAGGCCGGCGAGGCCGGCACGCAGCTTGGAAATGCCGGAATCGAGGGTGCTGAAGCCGCGCTCGCTGTCGCGCGCGGCGCGGTCGATCTTGCGGATGGCCGCGTCGCCATCCTTGCCGAGCCGCTCGAGCGTGGCGCGGACCTGCTCGGCGTCCTTGACGGACAGCCTGATCGCGACCGACTTGTCAGCCATGGAAGGTCCTCAGAGAGCCGCGTTCAGATCGGCCTGCAGGCCGGCAATGGCCTGCTCGGCGCGGGCCGTGAGATCGAACAGCTTTTTCAGCCGGACCTGCGGCAGCAGCACGAACATGATGACGCTTTGCGCAGCGCGGCCCTGCGCCGCCCGCCGCTGCGTGCGTAGCCGGAAACGGCGGCCGTTGCGGGCGCGCGTCAGGTTGTCCATCACCAGAAAGGCGAAGCGACCATCGCCGCCGCGCGGGCGCACGATGCGCAGCTCGCGATTGAACCGCGCCTCGACCTCGACCGGCGACATGCGCTTCTTGCTGCGGCGACCGCCGCCGCCGCCATAGGGCACGGCGCCGGTCGGGATCGCCAGCCACTTGCCGTCGGCGCCGGTGATCGTGGCGCCCTCGGAAAAGCCGCTGATGATCAGCGGCGCGCGGGAAAAGACGTAGCCGGCTGGCGACAATGTCCGCACGCCGCGCGCCGGGTAGTCTTTCGACTGCCAGGTGTTGGCCATGCGCCGGCCCATGCCGGCCGCCAGCACGTCCTGGCGCAGCCGCTGCTTCAGCCGCTCGGTGTGCCGGGCGGTCGCCAGGCGCACGCGGTTGCCGATCTCGCCCTCGGCCTCCTCGATCGCCTGGGCGACGCTGCCCAGCACCTCTGCAACCAGCTTCATGGTCCCATCCCCGGCGCGGCCACCGCCGCGCACTCGCACTCGCTGCCCGGCAGCGAGTTGACGACTAGGACCCTTGCGGGTCGAAAAATTCGGCCTCGAACGCGGCGATTACGGCGAAGGCATCCATCAGCCAGGCCGACTGGCGCGCGGCGCCGCCGGCGACCGGCAGATGGCCCGGCAGCCGCGCCTGCAGCGCGCCCCCCATGCCGGCGAAGGACAGCGAACCGCCCCGGAACATGGCGTAGAGCGGATAGAGCTCGCGGTACTCGCCCGGCAGGTCGAGGCGCGGGTTGCGGTCGTATTCGTCGCGGCCGATGCACCAGCGGTCGCCGACCTCCGGCTTCGCCGGGTCCTCGCTGCTGCCCTGCAGCCACAGCGGCCGTCGCGCCAGGACGACCGCTACGCGGATTTTTTTGCGTCGGCCTCCGACACGCTCGACAGGCCGATGGCGCGGAACCCGGCCAGCAGCAGGGTGAGCGGGTCGAGCTGCTCGAGCGCCGCCTCGGCGACGGCGCCGTTCTCGCGCCGGAACGCCACCATGCCGCCGCCGTCGCGGCGCGGCATATTCTGCCAGCCGAAGCATTGCTGCTTCAGCGCCAGGATCGGCGCCACTTCGAGATAGAGCGCGCGGGTCTCGGCCAGCAGCCGGTAATGCTCGTCGGCCTGCACGATCATGCGCTCGACCTTCATCAGGCTGACCTGGTCGGCCTTGTCGAGCGCGCGGCCCTCGTTGCGCGCCTTCTCGGCAAGCTCGTAAAGCGCCTGGATCGCCTCGCATTCGGCGTCGCTGCAGTCCAGCGCCTGCAGCACCGGCAGCCGCGCCGCCGCCATCTCCGCGTCGGTCACGACGCGGGCGCCGATCGCCGTCAGTGCCGCCTGCCAGCGGGCGCGATCGATGATAGACATCGGCCGCATCCAGATCACCGGCCTGGGCTTCTCCTTTTCCTCCTCGCTCCACAGATGCGGCGGCGTGAAGGCGATTTTCTCCTTGGGATCGATCGGCAGCATGGCGAGCTACTCCGTATGTTGGGCGCGCTAACCCGCGCGCACTAATACTCCCGCCACCCTCGGGGATGGCGGGAGTCGATGACTTCGTCTTCCCCTACCAGACCGCGATAAACGCGCCGGCGTCCTTGCCGCGCGGGAAGAAGTCGACCTGCTCGGCGGCGATGCCCTGGCGGTCTGTCGGGCTGAAGCCGGTGTAGAAGGCGTCCGGCACCACCACGCCCAGCCGCGCGCCGGGCCGGCTGGCGTTGCCACCCTTGAGCCGCGCGTGGATGACCTTCGACGTGCCGGCGCGCATGTCCGACAGGATGTCGCGCGTCGCCACCAGCACCGCGTTGGGATCGATCTGGCAGGTCATGGCGCGGCTGACGATCTCCGGCGGGTCGAAGCCCTCGGCGTCGTTGGGATTGGGCGGATAGGTGGTCTGCGCGCCGGTGTTGAGCGCCATCTGGCTCAGGCCGACCGCGGTGCGGTCGATCGAGAAGATCGAGTCGCGCCACACGCCCGGCCGGGTGCCATCGTAGGTCGGAGTCGGCACGGCGGCGTCGGCCTTGCTCTCGAACAGGCCGGTCATCTGGAAGTCGGCCGTCCAGGCCCCGCCGGCGGTCATGGCGAGATTGACCGTGCCGCGGCAGCCGCGGAAGCGATAGACCACGCCGTCCATGTAGACGGCGATCGAGTCGGACGGGATGGCGCTGCTGTTGGGCTTGTAGAGCACATGCGCCGGAATGCCGACGTCGGTGCTGGTGTCGAGCGCGCTGCCGAAGGCGTCGACCAGCGTGGCGACGCGGCCTGCCGAATAGTCGGCGATCTGCGACTGGCGCGGCGCGACGGGATTGCCCGAGACGAACACCGGCATGCCGCGATAGGCGTCGGCCGTGGCCGACCACGGCGCCTGCGCCGTCGCCGCGATCGTGGTGCCGGCCGTGGCCGCCACCGCCGCCACGCCATACGCGATGGTGATGGTGTTGCCGGCGGCCTCGGCCACCAGGCCGGGCGCCGAGCCGTCGGCCTTGACCAGGTCGATCTCGCCGGCCGCCGAGGCGGCGACGATGAACTCGCCATTGTTGGCGTCGTCGTCGAAGCCCGAAACGTAGATCGGCGTGCCGATGGTCAGCGCCGCCAGGCCGGCACCGGAATCAGCCAGGGTGTTGGTGTCGGCGATGCTGAAGGTCGTGCCGGTGATGACGGTGCGCGTGGCGACCTCGTCCCAGGCGCAGGCTTCCATCAGCTTGCCCCATTCCGGCGACGTGCCCGGCACGCCGTTGCCCTTCAGGTAGGCGCGGAAGGAAATCGAGCACTGCATGCCGCCGACCAGCGGACCCTCGCTGTCGAGCGAGCCGGTGACCTCGTTGGTCTGCACGTTCTGCGGCGAAAAGCCGATCTGCGGATTCTCGACCAGCACGCCGCCGGTCGTGGTGTCGGGCGCGTCGTAGGCGCCGGGCGTGGACTCCGCCTTGACCAGCACCGCCGCGTTGCGCGAGCGAAGAACAGCCATGTGATCTTTCCTTCAAATGTACGTTTTGCGAGCGCGGTCAGGGACCCGCCGCGTAGGGATCGCCGTCCTTGGTCCAGTATTCGAGGGTCAAGGTCAGCAGGTAGCCGTTCAGCGAGTCGTGGCCCGCTTCTCTGTCGATCTGCGCGGCGCCGAGGCCTTCCTCGCGCATGTCGTGAAAACCGGGCAGCGTCGTAAGCCAGGATTGGTCGAGCAGATGCTTGAGCGTCTGCGCGTAGAGCTCGTTGATGTTGGCGCCGGGCGCGTGGAACAGCTCAAGTTCGATCGTCCAGGCGTACTGCGTCGCGGCCGCATCCCACGAAATCGGTGTCTGGTCGCCTTCATAGAAGTCGATGGCGTTGGCATCCGTCGCCATGGTGTCGGGGTTGCGTCGCACAGCCGGCCCGCCGGGCGTCGTCGCCAGCCGCGCTGCGATCGCGGCGGCGATGGTCTCGCGCACCGATGTCGGCATGTCAGGCCTGCTTTTCCAGGTCGAGACGCCAGACCAGGCCGGGCCGGTCGACGCTGAAATCCCCCACGACGAACGTTCCGCCAGTGGGCAAGGCCTCGCAGGCCGCGACGACCAGCGTGGCCGACTTCTGCGGCTGTGCCACGTCGCTGCTGCGGATATCGGCCAGCCAGGCGCGGGCGCGACGGCCGCGCAGCACCTGTGCATCCTCGCTGCCGCCGCGCAGGATCACCGTCACGGTGACGGCTGGGCCGCCCGGCGGCGTATAGGTCGCCGCCGTGCCGAACGCCGCGAAGGCGGCATCGGGCACGACGGCGAGGCTCGTGGTCATCGCCGGCTAGGCGCTGGCGATGATGCCGGCGGTTTCGAGGGCGGCGACGATCTCGTTGACCTTCGCCACCACCAGATTGTGCTCGGCCTCGGTCGGCGCTTCGCCGCCGGTAATGGCAACGAGATCGGCGATCGCCGCCTGCGGCCCTTCGGCCGTGGCCGGCGCGGCGCCATTGAGCCGGACGCGACCGGTGGTGTCGTCGGCACCGTCGGCCACCGCCTGCGTGGCGACGCCGATCAGCATGCCGGCGGCGCCATTACCGGTGCAGCGCTTGTTGCCATCGTCCCAGTAGACCTTCTGCCCGGCAGTCCAGGCCTGCGAGCCGACCTTGACCAGGTCGAACACGCCTTCGGTGACGATCTCCAGATCGGTGGCGCCGTTGTCGACGGCGGTGGCGGCGACGCCGAACAGGCTGCCGACCTGGCAGCCGGCGCCCGAGGCGACGGCATAGGGGGCGGTGACCGTGACGGTCTTGCCCGGTTGAACGTAGTTCTTCATCGCGAGGATCCTCTTGAAGGACGATGAGCGGCTCGATGGCCGCCCGTCTCGTCAGGGGGTGGAAGGCGCGGGCTTATGCGCCTGGGTTCTTGTAGAGGCCGCGCCAGTCAATGGCCTTGGCGCCGAAGTCGAGGCGGCATTTGATCTCGACACCGTCGACATCGAAGCCGTTGCGGGTTTCGATGTAGGCGCCCTGCTGCCCTTCGAGATAGGCGTACTCGATGGTGTCGATCTGGTTCGGGCTGGCCGCCAGATACCAGGCGGTTTCGCTGGCGGCATCCAGCCGCGGCTCGCTGATCGGCGCCAGCGTGCGGATCGACTGCGGCACCACGCTGGCAGTCGCGGCGGGCACGAGGTTCTGGGCGACCAGCTGCTCGGCCTTGAGTTCCAGCGCGGCAGGCACGATCAGGAAGGCGGGGCGGATGTTCAGCACCGTCTTCTTGTCGAGACCCGTCTGTTTGGCCATCGCCGCGCGCGCCGCTCCCACCGCATCGACTGCCAGTGCCGCGCCGCTGCCCGCGAGATTCTTGTGGTTGGCGTGGAACAAGGCGGTGCCGTCGGCCATTGCCGGGTTGGCGGTGATGATGCCCCAGACCACATCCGACTCCAGCTGGGCGATGGAATTGCCGTACATCGCCGGGATCCGCGTGAAGGCGTCGAGATCGTCGTTGATCAGGGTCTGGCGGGTGATGGCAACCACCCTTCCATAGGTCTTTACCTTGTAGCTCTCCTTCGATTCGCCCAGCGTGCCACGCTTGAACTCGCCGCTCTCGCCGACCTCCAGCAGCTGCGGCGCTTCGCCGAGCTGGACCCGGTGCATGGCCTTGAAGTCGGTTGCCAGTACCTGGCGGCAGAACAGCATGAAGGTGCGGGGGTAGGCCTCGTAGGCCTGGCGCAGGGTCTTGTTGGTCACCGCCGCCAGGATCTCGGGGAAGTCCGAGGTCGAATGCAGGGCGCGTGTCGCCACCTCGTCGCGCGACAGGCCGCGCGTGTTCACCCCTGCATTGCCGAGGCTTTCGCGGGCGAGCTCCAGCAATGTCATGCCGCGATACTGGCGGGCGGCGTCCTCGAGCTGGAACAGGGTCGGGCTGTAGCGGTGCAGCAACGCGTTGGCCACCGCATCGCGGCGGGTGGTACGCTCGTCGCGACCGCCGAGCGGAACCGAAACATGCGGGAAGCTTCGGGTCTCCTCCGACTTCGTGGCAAGCTGATCAAGGATCAGGCGGCGGGATTCGTCGACGCTGACGCCGCGCCTGACCAGATCCTCGGCAAAGCCGCGCTCGAGATTGAGGCGGCCGGCCAGATCGTAGATGGTCGAAACACGCTCGCGTTCGGCGTCGCGGGCCCGGCCGACCAGGGCATCGGCGTTCTCCGCCACTGCCGGCGGCGCCTCGGGCTTCGGCGCCTTTAGCTGGGAGCGGGTCTCGCGGTCCTTCGGTTCGGTCATCGGCGTGGTCGCCTCGGTCGCAACCGTGGGCTGCTCGGCGACATCGGGCGCCGGGGTCTGGTCCGTCATCGGGATGGGTCCTTTCATGGTGGAGGGCGCGTCCTGTCGATGCAGGACGCAGTCGTAAAGGGGAAACTGGTTGCGGAAGCCGGCCGCCGGATCGGCCCCGACCGGGACCGCCGAGATCTCGAAAGGTGTCCAGTCGGCCGCACGCCAGATCTCCGGCGCATTGGAGGGTCGGCTGACCTCGAAGCGATGCACCTGATAGCCGATGGAGACGGCCCGCAGATGGCCGGCCCGGACGTCGGCCCAAATCGGCTCGACATCGTCGCGTTCGCTGAAGCGGACCCGGGCAATGCCCCGGCCATTCTCGACCCTGGCAGTCCCCGGCACGACGGAGCCGATGACGCTGTCCAGCGTGCGCAGATCATGAACCTTGAGCAGCGGCCCGCCGGCATTGAGCCGTTCCAGCCGCACGCTGCTCGGGTCCATGCTGAGTTCTTCGTCAAATGGCTCGCCGAACAACGGTTGCCGTCGGACCCTTGCGCCCGTCGACCAGACCACCTCGATCGAGCGATCCTGCTCGTCGAGCGTGGCCGGCAACAGGTCGGCCGCGCGGCGCAGCGCCGGCAGTTCGATCGTGCCATGCATGTGAT
>JBFWZG010000007.1:10968-42318 GCA_050185515.1 Reyranellaceae bacterium | reverse complement strand
AGGAAGTCAAGGAGGAGCGGTGGCACCGTTTCATGCAGGCGCAGCAGGCGATCAGCGCCCGGCGGCTGGCTGCGAAGGTCGGCCGCACCATCGAGGTGCTGGTCGACGATATCACGCCGCAGGGCGCCATCTGCCGGTCGCACGCCGACGCGCCCGAGATCGACGGCACGGTAATCCTGCGCGAGGCGGGCGCGCTCAAGCCGGGCGATCTCGCAAATGTGATCGTCGAGAAAGCCGACGCTTACGACCTGTACGCCAGGCCGGTTTCCCGCCGATCGCGCTGATTTTTCTTCCAGTCTATAATTGAAACGAATACGAGGGCCGGGCGTCCGGCGCGGCCGGGCCGGTCCGCGCCAACTGTTGCGAAACAAAAACCGCAAATGCGGTAACAACGTTTCGGGGCTTTGCGGGCATTGTAGCTGCATTATCGCAGCGTCAGTGCAGTGTCATGAAAACAAATCGAATTATCGACCATCGCCAGCGGATTCGCCGCGTCGCCACCTATATCGACGATCATCTCGACGACAAGCTCAGCCTGCCGACCCTGGCAGCCGTGGCATGCTTGTCGCCGTTCCATTTCCAGCGGGTTTACCAGCAGCTTGTGGGCGAAACGCCGGCCGACACGGTTCGCCGCCTGCGGCTGAAGCGGGCCGCGATCCAGATCGGCACCGGCGAAATGTCGGTGACCGAGGCTGCCACCCTGGCCGGATACGGCAGTTCGCAGGCCTTCTGCCGCGCCTTCCGGCGTGATTTCGGCGTTGCCCCGTCGCGACTGAAGAAGGCCGGTCGGGAATGGCTGGCGGAGCGCTTGCCGCAACGCCCGTCCTTCTCGATCGTCGAGCTGCCGACTCGGATCGGTTATGGCCTGCGCTTCGGCGGCGCGGATTGGGACGGCGACTGGTCTTGCTGCCAGATCGTGGCGCGCGCCTTCTCGAACGAGCGCTGGGACCCGACTGCCAGCCCGATGTTCATGCTCTACCGCGCCGATCCGCTCGCTTCCATCGAGGGTCCGACCGACGCCGACATCTGCCTGATCAGCGAACAGCCGATCCCGGACGCGCCCGAACTGGACCGCGTCGTTCTTCCCGGCGGCACCTTCGCGGTGCTGGCGATGCGGGGCAATCTTGCTTCCGCCATGCCCGGTGGCCGGCGTCTGATGCAGGCGCAAATGCCGGAGGCGGGCTTCGTGCGCCGGCCCGGACCGGTGCTGCGGCGCTGCCTGAACGATCCGGTGATCACGCCGCCCAGCGAGCGGGTGTTCGAACTCTACGTGCCGGTGGTCGCCGGCGTGTCGGTCGATACCAGCCGCGAAGCCGAACCGGTCGAGGCAGGCTATCGTGCCTATGGCGACTACGCCGCCGCCGGCTGACGTCGCGCTGTGTCAGGCGGCCGCTACGCCGGCAGGGCACGAAACCCCCGTGCCGCCCAAGCCGCAGTAACCGTTGGGATTTTTCGCCAGATACTGCTGGTGGTAGTCCTCGGCGAAATAGAACGTCGGCGCGTCGACGATCTCCGTCGTTATGGCGCCGTAGCCGGCCTTGGCCAGCTGTGCCTGATAGGCGGCCCGCGACGCCTCGGCCTGCGCCCTCTGTTCGGGCGAGAAGACGTAGATCCCGGAACGGTACTGCGTTCCCACGTCGTTTCCCTGCCGCATACCCTGCGTCGGATCGTGGCTCTCCCAGAAAATCTTCAGCAGCTCGCCGTATGAGATCCGGGCCGGGTCGAACACCACGAGCACGACCTCGTTATGGCCGGTCCGCCCGCTGCACACCTCTTCGTAGGTCGGATTGGGGGTGTAGCCGCCCGCATATCCGACGGCGGTGCTGAAGACCCCGTCCGCCTCCCAAAACTTGCGCTCCGCGCCCCAGAAGCAGCCCAGGCCGAAAACGGCCGTCTGCAGCCCGGCGGGGTAGGGGCCCTTGAGCTGCTTGCCGTTGACGAAATGACGGGCCGGCACCGGCATGGCCGTTTCCCGGCCCTTCAGCGCCTCGTCGGGGTTGGGCATCTGCGTCTTGGTCCGGCTGAGAAGGCTCCACATCGCGCACCTCCGAATGTTCGCCTGCCTAGAATGGCGACTGCCGCCGCCAGTTCAAGCCCGGCGTCCGCTTGCGCTGGATCATTGCCGACGGTGGGGCTGATGAGGGCATTCTGATAGCAGAATGCCCGGCCTCATGGATTCCCACGCTCCCTGGCACGCCCTGCCCGCGACCGAGGTCATGGCGGCGTTGCGATCGCGCCCGCAAGGGTTGACGGCGAGCGAAGTCGAGGATCGCCGCCGCACGGTCGGCGCCAATGTGCTGCCCGAGCCGCGCCGGCGCACGCTCTTGGCCGTGCTCGTGGGCCAGTTCCGCAGCCCCTTCATCTATCTTTTGCTGGCTGCCGCCCTGCTTTCGCTGGCGCTGGGCGATCTCGCCGATGCGGGATTCATAGCTCTGGTGCTGGCGATGAATGCCACCATCGGCGCCTGGCAGGAATGGGGCGCGGAACGGCGCATCCGCGGCCTGCAATCGCTGGTGCGCAGCGTCGTGCCGGTGCGCCGGGACGGCCGGCAAATCGAACTCGACGGTCGTGATCTCGTCCCCGGAGACGTTGTTGCGCTGGCTACCGGCGTGAAGGCCGCAGCCGACATGAGGCTGCTCGAAGGCGACGAGCTTGCCGTCGACGAAAGCCTGCTGACCGGCGAATCGATGCCGGCGACGAAAGGCGTCGCCGCGGTAGTGGCTGCCGAGGCCGTGCCGGGCGATCGCGCGACGATGCTCCACGCCGGCTCGACGGTACTGAATGGCCGCGCCACCGCCATCGTCGTTGCGATCGGACAGCATACGCAGGTCGGCCGCATCGCGCGCTCGCTGCGAGACGACCCGCCGGCGCCGACGCCGCTCGTGCGGCGCATGGCCGGATTCACTCGAGCTCTCACCCTTGGTGTGGCGGTGGTGATCGCCGCACTGGCGACGATCGAGATACTGCGCGGCGCGGCCGTCGCGGAAATTCTGGTGCTGGCGGTAGCGCTGGCCGTATCGGCCATTCCCGAGGGCCTGCCGGTAGCGATGACGGTCGCCCTGTCCCTCGCCGTTCGCCGCATGGCGGCACGCCGCGTCATCGTACGGCGGTTGCCGGCGGTCGAGGGCCTCGGCACCTGCACCACCATTGCCAGCGACAAGACGGGTACTCTTACCCTCAATCGGCTGACCGTCGCGGAGCTTTGGCTTCCGGGGCGCGGTTTCCGCTCGGCAGACGATCAGGGCGCGGCCACGCTGGCGTCGAGCGCGGCGGTCTGCAACGAGGCCTGGCTTGGTCCCGACGATTCGCACGCGGGCGGCGGCGGCGATGCTGTCGACAGGGCATTCCTCGTCCTGGCGCGCGATCATGGCGTGCTGGCCGAAGCGCGCGCCTGCCGGCAATGCGGGGCCGTGCCTTACGAGCCAGAGCTGAAATACGGTGCAGCGTTCGAAGTCCGCGGCGAGGCGCTGTGGGCGCATGTCAAGGGCGCCGCCGAAACCGTGGTTCCGATGTGCGACAATGTCGAGCCATCGGCGTTGGTCGCGGCGGAGGCGCTGGCCGAGCGGGGCTTTCGCGTCATCGCGGTGGCCAGCGGCCAGGTGACGACGCCCGAACCTGCCTCGCTTCGGGGCCTGCGCCTGCTTGGCCTGGCGGGCATTCTCGATCCGCTGCGCCCGGATGCGCCCGACGCGGTCGCCGCGGCCCACCGCGCCGGCATCCGCGTCTGCATGATTACGGGCGACCATCCCAGCACCGCGCTGGCGATCGCACGACAGCTCGGGCTTGCGCGCGACGGCACCGAGGTCGTCACCGGTCGCGATCTGGCCGCTCTCGTGGGTCGGGACTTCGTGACGGCGGTGGCGCGCGCGCGCGTCTTCGCCCGGGTCGAGCCGATGCAGAAGCTTGCAATCGTGCGCGCCCTGCAGGAGAGCGGCGAGATCGTCGCCGTCACCGGGGACGGCGTGAACGACGCCCCGGCGCTGCGGGCGGCCGACATCGGCGTGGCGATGGCCGGGAACGGCACCGACGTGGCCCGCGATGCCGCCGACATTCTTCTGGTCGACGACAATTTCGGATCGATCGTCAACGGCATCGAGGAAGGACGCTTCGCCTACGCCAACATCCGCAAGGTCATCGCCCTGGTGGTGTCGACCGGCGCCGCCGAGATCGTGCTGTTTGCGCTTTCGGTTCTGTCGGGCCTGCCGCCGCCGCTGACGGCAGTGCAGCTCTTGTGGCTGAATCTCGTCACCAATGGCATCCAGGACGTCGCCCTTGCGTTCGAGCGTGGCGAACCGGGCGCGCTCGATCGGCCGCCACGCCCGCCGGACGAGCCGATCTTCGACCGGCGCATGCTCGGCCTGACTTCGCTTTCCGGCCTGTATATCGGGGTGGCGTCCTTCGCCTACTATCACTGGCTGATGTCGACGGGTCAGACCCATGCGCTGGCGCAGGGCGCGGTGCTGTGGCTGCTCGTCTGTTTCGAGAACGCCCAATGCCTGAACTGCCGTTCCGAACGTCGGTCGGTGCTGAAGGTGCCGCTGGCAGGCAACCCGCTGCTGCTGGCCGGCATCGCCGTCACGCAATTGTTGCAGGTCGGTGCTATGTCCATGCCCGCGATCGGAGACGTGATCGGAATTTCGCCGCTGCCGGCCGAGCAGTGGCTGTTGCTGGTGGGGCTGGCGCTCACCGTGATTCCGGTTGTCGAGCTGTACAAAATCGTCGCCAACAGATGCTGGCATCCTTGAAAAATGAGCAGACACTCACAAAATGCCCGTCATGCAGACAGATCGCCAGCATCCCCGCCGTCGCGACCCTGTGCCGAGGCCGGTCGCCGATGAGGCGCTGGCCGAACGGCTGATCCGCTCGCCGCTTGGCGCGCTGACCCAGGGGCAATGGACCGATCCGCTGGCGCTGTTCGCACTGCGCCGCCTGTTCTTTCCGCTCTCGCGCATGTGGGCTGCGGCCGCCGAGGCCGGCCACTCGGTGCCCGATTTCATCGCCCATGCCGGACTTGGCCCCGGGCCGGCGCGGCGCGACCGCCTGATCGCCAGGCTGCTCAAGCGCTCGGGCGATATCCGGGCGCTGGCGGTGGCGGGCGAGACGGCCTGGCGAGAGGCTTTCTTCGGCCCCCGTCCCATTCCGGCGGACCGGCTCGCCGCGATCGAGGCGGCGCGTCTGGACGCCGCCCATCGGGCCACTTTCGACCGGGCGTCGTTCCATCCGCTGCTGTGGAACGGCAAGGCACACAAGGTGCGCTGGCGCATCCCCGCGCCGGAGGAGGTCGAGACCGCCTATGGCAGCCATCTGGCGCAGCCCGAGAGCGCTTATGCGCTGCCCGTGGACCTGCCCGAGGTCGAGCGTTCGCAGACGATGCCGGGCCGGCGCGGACCGGTCTACTGGCTGCGATTCAAATCGCCGGCCGCGCGCATGGGTGACCTGGCCTACGCAAAGGTGTCGGAACCGGAGAACGTCAATCCGCCGACGATCATCATCGGCAACGGCGTCTGTATGGAGCCGGAAAACGCGCGCGATCTGGTCGACGCCGCGGCCATCATGTGCCGTCTGGGCTTCCGGGTCGTTGAGATCACCACGCCGTGGCATGGCCGGCGCTGCCCGACGGGCGATTTCGGCGGCGAACGTTTCTTCGCCACCGCGCCGCTGGGCCAGATCGATCTCTTCACCGCCCAGACGCTGGAGACGGCGGTCCTGATCGACTGGTGCCGCCGCAACTTCGATGCGCCGGTGGCCGTCAGCGGCATTTCCCTGGGTTCCTTCGTCGCCCAGCTCGTCGCCACGCACAGCGCCCACTGGCCGGCCCGGCTGCGTCCCGACGCACTGCTGCTGGTGACCCACACCGGGACGATGGAGGAGGTCGTTTTCGAGAGCGGGCTGGTAGAAGGCATCGGCATTCCCAGCGCCTTGCGGCAGGCCGGCTGGAGCCAGCAGCAGATGCTGCGCTGGGCGCCGCTGATGGATCCGCCGGGCCTGCCGTCGCTGCCGCCGTCTCGGATCGTTTCCGTACTCGGCACCGCCGACCGCGTCACGCCGGTGCGCGGCGGGCTGGAACTGGTGCGTCGCTGGGAGATTCCGGCGGAGAACATATTCGTCAACCGCCAGGGTCATTTCGGCTCGGCGCTGAAGCTGGTGCGTGACGAGGCGCCGCTGCGCCGCCTGCAGTCGATCGTCGCCGGCCTCGCCTGATCCTGACGCGGGCCTAGCGTCCGGCGTCCGCCCGGTCGATCCCGGCGCCATCCGGCCGGCCGGAGATTTCCTTGATCAGCTTGGTGCGCACGGCGCGCGCGAAATCGGGGAAATCCAGCGCCGGCACGATGAAGGCGCCCGGGCCGCCGATCACGTTCTGCTCGTAGTAGATGTCGAGATCCCGTTCCGGCGGCCGGCCGAAATTGGCGCGCTCGCTCATGATCGGCAGGCCGTTGATGGTGATGCCGCGCGCCACCACCGCGTCCCGGATCGTCGCCGCGTCGGGACCGGAGTTGTTGCGGCCGTCGCCCGACACGTCGATCACCAGCCGCTTGCCCTCGAAACCGTTGTCGTCGAACTTGGCCGCCGAATAGACCAGCGCGCCCGAAATCGACGTCCACATCTCGGCCACGCGCGGCGCGTCGCCGATTTTCAGCGCGAACGATTTGGCGCTGTCGGGGCCGTCGATCACCGCCCAGTCCACAATGGTCTGCTGGTACCCGGCGCCGGCCCATTCGATGTAGGTGACGGCGATGCGTCCGAGCGGTCCTGCGCGGATCGCGTCGATTATGCGCGGATCGGTCAGCGCCTGCATGTAGCCGTCGCGCTGCAGCTGGGCTTCCTCGTCGTCGACGCTGCGCGAAATGTCGATCGCCAGCACCAGTTCGAGGTCGACATCGAGCGCCTGCGCCGGCATCGCAGCGATGGTCACGACGGCGAAGGGCAGCGCCAGTAAACCTGTCGTTCCGCGCATATCGGCTCCGGTCCTTGACGGGTCAGGTCGGAGTATATCGCGACCCTCGCCAGTTGACGGCAGGCATCCGGCCAAATTGCGGCGGAGACAAAAAAAGACCCCGGCGCAATGGCCGGGGTCCGCGTCAGAAATATCGACCGGGCGATCAGTAGTCGCCGCCGCGACCGCCACCGCCGTAGCCGCCGCCACGACCGCCGCCGCCACGACCGCCGCCGCCGCCACGCCCGCCGCGGTCGCCGTAACCGCCACCGCCGCCGCCACGGTCGCCATAGCCACCGCCGCCGCCGCCGCCGTAGCCGCCGCCACCGCCGCCGTAGCCGCCGCCGCCACCACCGTAGCCGCCGCCACCGCCGCCATAGCCGCCACCACCACCGGGTCCGCGACGCGGCGCGGGCGGACGCTCCTGCGCCTCGCGAACCGCCAGGGCGCGACCGCCGAGCTGGGCGCCGTCCAGCGCGCGGATCGCTGTCTGGCCGGCTTCGTCGGTTTCCATTTCGACGAACGCGAAGCCGCGCGAACGGCCGGTCTCGCGATCGGTAATTACTTTGGCCGAAACAACGTTGCCGTACGGTTGGAACGTCTCAGTCAATTGTTCGGAAGTGAAAGTGTAGGGCAGGTTCCCTACGAACAGCTTGCGGCTCATCGCGTCCTTTCTCGGTTTCGACTAGCTCCGAGTGCCGCGACGCAAACGCCGCAGGCCCATGGCCGGGCCATGGGCGAGGGTATTTGTCGTTTCGATGGAAGAGAACACGTCAGCCCTTCGAAGCAGCACCCGAAATCACGACCCATCCCCACAACCGGCCACACAAGCAGATCGCAGATTTAGTCCAGCACAGTATGCAGAGGCAAAACAGGCAAGTCCACGCGGATTTTGTCGGGCCGATCAATGACTTCGCCGCCATCTCCGCGCCACGGCGACCGGTTGGCGACGCCTGTCTCGCAACCAATAGACGTCGTGTCGCAAGGCAGCCACTATATGCCGGTGCGCTGTGTCCGATGGCTGTCACAATGGCGGCTGAGCCGCCGACATGCCGGCAGGGCTGAAAAGACAATGGCGGCCGGCGGCAAACCGATTCGGCGACGGCGAGGGGAGAAAACCGCATGGCAAAGGACAAGGCGGGCGCGAAGAAGGGTACGACGGCGACGCGCAAGCGGCGCCTGCGGAGCCATGCCTGGTTCGGCAAGCTCGATCGCGACGGGCTGGCGCATCGTTCGTGGATGAAGAACCAGGGATTGCCGCACCACCTGTTCGACGGAAGGCCGGTGATCGGCATTTGCAACACCTGGTCGGAACTGACGCCGTGCAATGCGCATTTCCGCGACCTTGCCGAGCACGTAAAGCGCGGCGTCTACGAGATGGGCGGCTTTCCGCTCGAGTTTCCGGTGATGAGTCTGGGCGAAACGCTGATGCGGCCCACCACCATGCTGTTCCGCAACCTCGCTTCGATGGACGTCGAGGAATCCATCCGCGCCAACCCGCTGGACGGCGTGGTGCTGCTGACGGGCTGCGACAAGACCACGCCGTCGCTGATGATGGGGGCGGCGAGCTGCGATCTGCCGACGCTCGTGGTGTCGGGCGGACCGATGCTGAACGGGCATTTCCGCGGCGAACTGGTCGGTTCGGGCACGCATGTCTGGAAATTCACCGACATGCTGAAGACCGGCGAGATGAAGCCGGAGGATCTGCCGGAAGCCGAGGCCGGCATGTCGCGGTCGGCCGGCTCGTGCATGACCATGGGCACGGCGTCGACCATGGCCTCGATGGCAGAGGCGCTGGGGATGGCGCTGCCGACCAATGCCGCCATCCCGGCCGCCGATTCGCGACGACGCACGCTTTCGCACATGGCCGGGCGGCGCATCGTCGAGATGGTGCGCGAGGATCTGCGCATGTCGAAGATCCTGACCAAGCAGGCCTTCGAGAACGCCATCATGGCCAACGCCGCGATCGGCGGCTCGACCAACGCCGTGGTGCATCTGCTGGCCCTGGCCGGTCGCATGGGCGTCAAGCTGACGCTCGACGATTGGGATCGCATCGGCAGAGTCGTGCCCTGCCTGGTCAATCTGATGCCGTCGGGCAAGTACCTGATGGAGCATTTCTACTATGCCGGCGGGCTGCCGGCGGTGCTGCGCGAGATCGGGCCGCTCCTGAACAAGAAGGCGCTGACCGTCAACGGCCGGACCCTCTGGGACAACGTCAAGGACGCCAAATGCTGGGATCGCGACGTGATCTTCCCGCTCGAGAAGCCGTTCAAGAAGCTGGGCGGCGTCGCCGTGCTGCGCGGCAACCTGGCGCCCGACGGCGCGGTGCTGAAACCTTCCGCCGCCACGGCGTCGCTGATGAAGCATCGCGGCCGCGCGGTCGTATTCAAGGACATCGACGACTACAAGAAGCGCGTCGACGATCCCGGGCTGGATATCGACGAGAGCTGCGTTATGGTGCTGCAGAATTGCGGGCCCAAGGGCTATCCGGGCTTTCCCGAGGTCGGCAACATGTCGCTGCCGCTCAAGCTGCTGAAGAAGGGCGTCAAGGACATGGTGCGCATTTCCGATGCGCGCATGAGCGGCACGGCCTACGGGACCGTCGTGCTGCACGTCGCGCCCGAGGCGGCCGCCGGCGGACCGCTGGCGCTGGTCCGGGACGGCGACATGATCGAGCTGGACGTGAAGAACCGGCGCGTGCATCTCGACGTCTCCGACGCCGAACTGGCCAGGCGCCGCAAGGCGTGGAAGCCTCTGCGGCCGCACGACACGCGCGGCTGGGTCAGGCTCTATTGCGAAACCGTGCAGCAGGCCGACACCGGCTGCGATCTGGATTTCCTGGTCGGCGCCTCGGGCGCGCCGGTGCCGCGCGAATCGCATTGACGGGAGACGCAGCATGATCGTCGACGAACGCAGCTACACGCTGGTGCCGGGCAAGCTGAAAGAGTGGCAGGCGCTGTACGAGAAGGAAGGTCTGCCGGTGCAGAGCCGCATACTCGGCAACCTGATCGGCTTCTTCGTCACCGAGGTCGGCACGCTCAACACCATCGTGCATCTTTGGGGTTACGAGAACTTCGCCGAGCGCGAACGTCGGCGAGCGCAGATGAACGCCGATCCGGACTGGCAAGCCTACCTCGCCAAGGCGGCGCCTTATCTGCAGAAGATGGAAAACCGCATCCTGACGCCGCTGCCCTTCTCGCCGATCAAATAGGCCGGCGGAAAGCCAGCCGGTCCCACCATACGCCGGGCTGGTCGAGCCGGCCCTCCCGCCGTCCGGCATGGATCGTCTCCAGCCCCTGTGCCGCCGCCAGCGCCGTCGTCTCGGCCGGCGTGACCTCGAACATGATGCGGCCCTCGGGAATCGGTCCGTGGCGCAGCGACAGCACCATGACGCCGTTGTCCCGCAGCATTCCCGCCACGCGAACCATCGCCCGCGCGCGCTGCGCGGCGTCGAGATGCATCCACACCGCCGACAGCAGGATGAGATCGAAGCGTCCCTCGACCGCGGGAAGATCCGGCAGCGCGTCGTCGAGCCACACGATGGCCGCATCCTTGTGCAGCTTCCGCCCGATGGCGCGGAATTCCGGGGTCGGCTCGACCGCCGTGACCTGATAGCCGCGCGCCACCAGGGCAGCGGCGTCGCGACCGGTGCCGGCGCCGATATCGAGCGCGCGGGCCGGCGGTTGCGGCAACAGGGCGAGCACGTCGCCATGCACGTCCTCGAAGCCGACGCTTTCGTAGCGCTGAGCGAGGGCGTCGGCCTTCTCGCTGTAGGGGAGGATGCTGGCGATCCTGGTCATGCCGGCAGCATGGCATGGGCGGCTTGACGCCGTCTGCCTGGAGGTTTATCAACCCATCCGTTCCGTGGTGATTTGGGCCGGCCGGCTTGCGACCACGTTAAAAATCGCTAAAAAGGTCGGAGCGCTCATACCGCCCTGGCCTCGATTGGCCGGGGTTTTTTATTGCCCGGAGCGGATGCCGGGGGGAGCGCGAGATGGCGAAGAAGACGGCGAAGACGAGCGGCGGGCTGCGGGCCCAGACCAATTTGGTGCATGGCGGCCTGCGCCGCACCAACTACAGCGAAACCAGCGAAGCCATCTTCATGAATTCCGGCTACGTCTACGAGTCGGCGGAAGAGGCGTCCGGCGCGTTCGCCGGCAGGAACGACCATTTCATCTATTCGCGCTTTTCCAACCCGACCGTGTCGATGTTCGAGGATCGGCTGGCGCTGCTGGAAGGGGCGGAGGCCTGCCGCGCCACCGCCACCGGCATGGCGGCCGTGTTCGCGGCCCTCGCCTGCCAGTTGCGCGCCGGCGATCGCGTGGTCGCCTCGCGGGCGTTGTTCGGCTCCTGCCTCTATATCGTGCAGGACCAGCTGCCGCGCTGGGGCATCGAGACGGTGCTGGTCGACGGGCGCGACCTGAAGCAGTGGAAAGAGGCGCTGTCGAAACCGACCAAACTCGTGTTCTTCGAAAGCCCCTCCAATCCGACTTTGGAGATCGTCGATATTCCGGCGGTCTCGAAACTGGCGCACAAGGCCGGCGCCAGGGTCGTGGTCGACAACGTCTTCTCGAGCCCGGTGCTGCAGAAGCCGTTGCAGCTGGGCGCCGACATCGTCGTCTACTCGGCGACCAAGCACATCGACGGGCAGGGCCGCGCCATGGGCGGCGCCATTCTCGGCAGTCGCGCCTTCGTCGACAACGACCTGACGCCGTTCCTGCGCCATACCGGGCCGGCGATCTCGCCGTTCAATGCCTGGGTGATGCTCAAGGGTCTGGAGACGCTGGAGCTGCGCATCGCCCGCCACTGCGACAACGCCGAGAAGGTCGCGGCTTTTCTGGCGCGCCATCCGAAGATCGCCGGCGTTCTCTATCCGACGCGGCGCGACCATCCGCAGCGCGCCCTGGCGGCGAAGCAGATGAGCCGTGGCGGCAATGTCGTGAGCTTCCGCGTCAAGGGCGGGCAGCGCGCCGCCTTCGCCTTCCTCAACCGGCTGCGGCTGGTCGACATCTCCAACAATCTCGGCGACGCCAAGAGCCTGATCACCCACCCGGCGACGACGACTCACCAGCGCCTGCCCGCCGAAACGCGCCGTCTCTACGGTATCGGCGACGACATGTTGCGCCTGTCGGTCGGGCTGGAGGACGCGGCGGACCTGGTCGACGATCTCCGCCAGGCGCTGCGTTAGGCCCGTAATGCGGAATTGATTGGCCCTAACTCATTGGACAAGATAGGTTTTCCGGCTGGCACTGGACAGCGCCAGCGCCGATTCCGATATTGAGTGCCAGGCGCACGACACCACGCCGCCAGGCGACAGGGAGCGTTCAGGCATTCCATGTATTCATCGGTTACCCGATCGATCCGCGTCACGGTCAAGCCAACCTATCTGGAAGACCAGAGTTCGCCGGCCGAGAGCCACTACGTCTGGGCCTATCACGTGCGAATCGAGAACGAGGGCCAGGAGACGGTCCAGCTGCGCAATCGGCACTGGAAGATCACCGACTCGCAGGGCCGGGTGCACGAGGTGCGCGGCGCCGGCGTGGTCGGGAAGAAGCCCGTGCTGCAGCCCGGCCAGTCCTTCGAATACACCTCGGGCACGCCGCTGGCGACGCCATCCGGGATCATGGTCGGCACGTATGAAATGGTCGGCGAGGGCGGCGACACGTTCGACGTGGCCATCCCCGCCTTCTCGCTCGACAGTCCGGGCCAGACGAAATCGATCCATTGAGGGTCGCCTGCGGGCGGTCCGTCCCGACGGGGCGGCGGTCCGAAACGAAAGGAACACCGCCGTGAACAAGGCATCGACCGGCAAGATCGTTTCCGCCGTCGCGCAAGCGACTTCCGCGAAATCCGTTCGTCCCAGCCGCGAGCAGGCCGAGGAGGCGGTGCGCACGCTGATCCGCTGGGCGGGGGACGACCCCGCTCGCGAGGGCCTGCACGGCACGCCGGAGCGGGTGGTCCGCTCCTACGAGGAGTTCTTCGCCGGCTACGAACTCGATCCGCAGGAAATCCTCGCCCGCACCTTCGAGGAGGTCGAGGGCTACGACGAGATGGTGGTGCTGAAGGACATCCGCTTCGAATCCTATTGCGAGCACCACATGGTGCCGATCATCGGACTGGCGCATATCGCCTACCTTCCCAACTCGCGCGTCGTCGGCATCTCCAAGCTCGCCCGCGTGCTGGACGCCTACGCCAAGCGGCTGCAGATCCAGGAAAAGATGACGGCGCAGATCGCCAAGGCGATCGACGAGGTGCTGCAGCCCAAGGGCGTCGCCGTCGTGCTCGAGGCGGCGCACCAGTGCATGACCACGCGCGGCGTGCACAAGCCGGGGGTCAACATGGTGACCTCGCACATGCTCGGCGCCTTCCGCCAGGACGAGGCGACGCGCAAGGAATTCCTCTCGATCATCAATCGCGGCGCCGGCGCCACGGCGCTGGCCTGACCGGCCGCGCAGGCCTGTTCCGTTCCGTCGCCAGCGGTGGCATGATCGCGGCCGAAGCCGGCGACCGGCCCGATCGGGGCGCGCCGGGTCGAAGCCGCAGGGGCGGCTGAAGGGGAAGGGGCTTCGCGCCCGGCATCATGGCAGTCGACATTCGTTCGCCGCTCTACATCCTGGGCGCGCTGCTTTCGGTCTTTTCGCTGGGTCTGCTTGTGCCCGCTTTCGCCGACTGGGTCGACGGCGGGCCGGACGCGGCGATGTTCCTGATCTGCTTTCTCGTCACCGTTTTCGCCGGCGGCATGCTGATGGCGGCGTTCCGCCCGCGCGAGAAAATCTCCGTCACCGTGCATCAGGCCTTCGTGCTGACGGCCCTGGCGTGGATCGTGCTCACCCTGTTCGCGGCATTGCCGTTCTCTGTCGCATCGCTGCATATCAGCTACACCGACGCCTTTTTCGAGGCCATGTCGGCGGTGACCACTACGGGGTCGACGGTGCTGACCGGGCTCGACGACATGCCCTCGGGCCTGCTGCTGTGGCGTTCGCTGCTGCAATGGATGGGCGGCGTCGGCATCATCGTCATGGCCGTCGCCATCCTGCCCTTCCTGCGCATCGGCGGCATGCAGCTGTTCCGCACCGAATCGTCCGACCGCTCGGAGAAGACCCTGCCGCGCGTGTCGCAGATCTCGACCGCGATCGTGGTGTTCTACCTGCTGTTCTCCACAGTCGTCTTCGTGCTGCTGTGGTCGGTGGGCCTGAGCTTCTTCGATGCCGTCAACCACACCATGACGGCGGTTTCCACCGCCGGCTTCTCGACCCGCGATGCCTCGGTGGGCGGCCTCGCCAACCCGGCGGCGGAATACGTGCTGGCGCTGGCGATGCTGGTGGCCGGCGCTACCTTCATGACCTTCATCCAGTCCTGGCGCGGCGGCAGCCTGATGCTGCTGCGCGACACGCAGATCCGCGTCTACCTGCTGGTCGTGCTGGTCTGCACCGCGGCCATGACCGCCTGGCGCCTGGCGACCAGCGAGTCCGGCTTCGAGGAGGCCTTCCGCCAGTCCCTGTTCAACGTCACCTCGATCGTCACCACCACCGGCTTCGCCACGGCCGACTACACGACATGGGGCGCCTTCCCGATCGCGCTGATGCTGTTCCTGACCTTCGTCGGCGGCTGCACCGGCTCGACGGCAGGCGGCCTGAAGATCTTCCGCTTCCAGATTCTTTATCAGCTGGCGCGCGTGCAGCTCAACCGTCTGACCCATCCGCATGCCGTCATCGTGCCGCGTTTCAACAAGCGCGAGGTGAGTCGCGACGTCATCAATTCGGTCGCCGGTTTCGTTTTCCTGTATTTCTTCTGCTTCGTGGCGATCGCGATCGGATTGTCTCTGTTCGGCCTCGACCTGGCGACGGCGGTTTCGGGCTCGGCCACGGCGCTCGGCAATGTCGGTCCGGGCATCGGCGAGATCATCGGTCCGGCCGGCAATTTCCAGTCGCTGCCTGACGGCGCCAAATGGCTGCTGTCCTTCGGCATGTTGCTGGGGCGCCTCGAACTCCTGACCCTGCTCGTGCTGCTGATGCCGGGATTCTGGCGCGCCTGAGGGGCGTCGCGCTGTTGCTCCCGTGCGCGCTCTGCTGGCATGATCGCGCCGCGGCGGGTTCGTCGCCGCTTCAAGGCGCGCCGCCGGCCGCCGACGCTCAATCGGAAAGGTGCAGCGCCACAGCATGGCCGTCGATATCCGTTCGCCGCTTTTCATCGTCGGTGCGCTGCTGTGCGTGATGTCGTTCGGCATGCTGCTGCCGGCGCTGGCCGACTGGATCGATGGCGGTCCCGACGCTGCGATGTTCCTGGCCTGCTTCGCGATCACCGCCTTTGCCGGCGGCATGCTGATGGCGGCCTTCAAGCCGCGCGAGCGGATTTCGATCACCATCCACCAGGCCTTCGTGCTGACCGCGCTCACCTGGGTGGCGGTGACGCTGTTCGCGGCCCTGCCGCTGGCGGTGTCCTCGCTGCATCTCAGCTACACGGACGCCTTCTTCGAGGCGATGTCGGGAGTGACCACGACCGGTTCGACCGTGCTGGTCGGCCTGGATTCGATGCCTTCGGGCGTGCTGTGGTGGCGCTCGCTGCTGCAGTGGTTCGGCGGCGTCGGCATCATCGTCATGGCCGTCTCGATCCTGCCGTTCCTGCGGATCGGCGGCATGCAGCTGTTCCGCACCGAGTTTACCGAGCGCAACGAGAAGAGCCTGCCGCGCATGTCGCAGATCTCGGCCGCCATTCTCGCGTTCTACATCTCGGCCACGGCCCTGACCTCCGTCGCCCTGATGCTGTGCGGTCTCTCGGCCTTCGATGCCGTCAATCATGCCATGACTTCGATCTCGACCGCGGGTTTCTCGACCTACGACGCGTCGGTCGGCGCCCTCAACAACGAGCTGGTCGAGTATCTGCTGATCGTGGTGATGATCGTCGGCGGCACGCCGTTCCTCGTGATGATCGGCTCGTGGCGCAACTTCACCTGGCAGTTCGCCCGCGATTCGCAGGTGCGGGTCTATGTCGGCCTGATGGCGGTCTCCACGGTGCTGCTGGTGCTGTGGCGGCTGCCCGATGCCGGCGTGCCGGTCGAGCAGGTGCTGCGCGAATCGCTGTTCAACGTCGTCTCGATCGCCACCACCACCGGCTACGCCACCGCCGACTACACGATCTGGGGCAGTTTCCCGATCGTGCTGGTCCTGTTCCTGATGTTCAACGGCGGCTGCACCGGCTCGACTTCGGGCGGCCTCAAGATCTTCCGCCTGCAGATCCTCTACCAAATGGCGCGCATTCAGGTCGTGCGGCTGACGCATCCGCACGCCGTCATCGTCCCGCGCTTCAACGATCGCGAGGTCACCCGGGAGGTGATCACCTCGGTCGCCGGCTACGTGTTCCTCTACTTTTTCTGCTTCATCGCCATGTCGGTGGGCCTGTCGATGTTCGGCCTCGATCTGGAGACCTCGGTCTCGGGCGCCGCCAGCGCCATCGGCAATATCGGTCCCGGCGTCGGCGACGTCATCGGGCTGGGCGGCAACTACGCCTCGCTGCCCGATGGCGCGAAGTGGCTGCTCGCGGTGGGTATGCTGCTCGGACGCCTCGAGATCCTCACGTTCGTCATTCTGCTCCTGCCCGGATTCTGGCGCGCCTGATCTCTGGCCGCCCAAACAGCGAAGGAAAGCAAGCCCCATGCCGCAGACCATCGACTCGATCGAGATGCTCCGTCGCCTCGTCGCCTTCGACACGACGTCGGCCTACTCCAACATGGCGCTGATCGACTTCGTCCGCGACTATCTCGACGGGCACGGGGTCAAGAGCCGGCTGGTCGCCAACGATGACGGCACCAAGGCCAACCTCTACGCCACGATCGGACCCGATCGCGAGGGCGGCGTCGTCCTTTCGGGGCATACCGACGTCGTGCCGGTCAAGGACCAGCCCTGGGACAGCGACCCGTTCTCCATGGTCGAGAAAGAGGGCCTGCTCTACGGCCGCGGCACTGCCGACATGAAGGCATTCTCCGCCATCGCGCTCGCCATGGTGCCGCATTTTCTGGCGCGGGGCATCACGGTGCCGATCCATCTGGCGCTGAGCTACGACGAGGAGATCGGCTGTCTCGGCGCCTGGTCGCTGGCCGAGGCCATGCAGCGCGATCTGCCCCGGCCGCACGCCGTGATCGTCGGCGAGCCGACCATGATGAAGGTGGTGCATTCGCACAAGACGGCGGCGAGCTACTTCACCGACTTCATCGGGCTGGAGGCGCATTCCAGCGCGCCCGACCAGGGCGTCAACGCCATCCACTACGGCGGCGAGCTGATTCATTTCATCAATCGCTTCCAGGACGAGCTGCGGGCGCGGGCGCCGAAGGACAGCGAGTTCCGCCCGCCCTTCGGCACCATCAACGTCGGCATCGTCCAGGGCGGCACGGCAAACAACATCATCGCCCGCCACTGCCTGGTGCAGTGGGGCTATCGCGCGCTGCCGGGCGACGATCCCGACGAGGCGTTCAAGCGCGTGACGGAGTTCTGCGAAACCGAGTTGCTGCCGCGCATGCGCGCGATTTATCCCGAAGCCAGCATCGTCACCCGCCTGCGAGCCCAGGTGCCGCCGCTGATGCCGACCGATCACAACCCGGCCGACCTGCTGTGCCGGGCGCTGACCGGCGACAACGGCTCGCACAGCGTGTCGTATGCCGCCGAGGCGGGCATCTTCCAGCGAGCGGGGTTTTCGGTGGTGATCTGCGGTCCGGGCGATATCGCCCAGGCGCATCAGCCCAACGAGTTCATCGCCGTCGACCAGGTCCGGGCCTGCGAGGACTTCATGCGCAAGCTGGCGGACTGGGCGGCGACGCGTTAGGCCGGATCGCCGTCGCCGCGCCAGATCGCGTCGAGATCGGCCTCGTCGAAGCGATATTCGGTGGCGCAGAACTCGCATTTCACCAGCACCGCCTCGTCGTTCTCCTTCATCGCCTCGATCTCGGCGCGCGGGAAGGAGCGCAGCACGCTGACGATGCGTTCGCGCGAACAGCGGCAGCCGAATCGCAGATGGCGCACCGGGAACGCTTCCGGCGCGTCCTCGTGGTAGAGGCGCCAGACCAGCTCGGTGATCGGCAGTTCGCGGTCGACAAGCTCGGCGTCGCTGGCCGTCGACAGCAGGATCACCGCTCGCCGCCAGTTGTCCTCGGCCTCGTCCGGATCGGCGCTGGCATAGCCGTCGGGCGTCAGCGAGCCGGGCAGGCGCTGCACCATCAGCCCGCCGGCGCGCCAGCCGGGCCGGCCGGCCGCCGCATCGGGCGCGGCGACGGCGATCTTGATGCCGGTTAGCAGCTGCTCGGACTGGCGGAAATAGGCGTGCGCGCATTCGGCCACGGTGCCGCCTTCCAGCGGCACCACGCCCTGATAGCGATCGGTGTTGGCGCCCTGGTCGACGGTGAAGGCGAGATTGCCGGCGCCGAGCAGCCGCTGCACCGGGTTGTCGAGCTTCGGCGCGGCGTCGACGACGGCCTGCACCGCCTCGCGGGCAAACTGCGCATAGCCGCGCAGATTGCCCTGCGAGGTGACGTCGGTGACGATCAGGCGCACCGGGCCGCTGCCGCGGATCTGCAGGGTGAAGATGCCGTCGTACTTGATCGAGGAGGCGAGGATGGCGGCCAAGGTCAGCGTTTCGGCCAGCAGCGTCGCCACCGCCGGCGGATAGTCGTGGCCGGCCAGCATGACGTCGAGCGACGGGCCCAGCCTGACCATTCGGCCGCGCAGATCGAGGCGGCGCACCTGAAACGGCAGGACGGCTTCCGCGTCGATGCGCGGGCTCGGCGCGCTCATGCCGCCCGCCCTAGGCCAGGCACCAGCTCAGAATGCCCTTCTGCGCGTGCAGCCGGTTCTCAGCCTCGTCCCACACCACCGACTGCGAGCCGTCGATCACGTCCTCGGTGACTTCCTCGCCGCGATGCGCCGGCAGGCAATGCATGAAAATCGCCTTTCGCGCCGCCCGTTTCATCAGCCGCTCGTCGACGCGGAAGGGCGCCAGCAGGTTGTGGCGGGCGCGGGCGTTGGACGGCTCCTCGTCGCCCATCGACACCCAGGTATCGGTGACGACGCAGTCGGCGCCGTCGACCGCTTCCTCCGGCCGATGCGAGATGCGCAGCTTGCCGCCGCGCTCCTGCGCCCATTTGACAACGTCGGCCGGCGGCATCAGCTCTTCCGGGCAGGCGATGCGCAGCTCGAAATCGAACTGCACGGCGGCATGGATCCAGCTCGTCGCCATGTTGTTGCCGTCGCCCGACCAGGCGATCGACTTGCCGGCGATCGGCCCGCGATGCTGCTCGAACGTCATGACGTCGGCCATCAGCTGGCAGGGATGGGTGCGGTCGGTCAGGCCGTTGATCACCGGCACGGTGGCGTGGCGCGCCAGCTCGAGAAGTTTTTCCTCGGCCGTGGTGCGGATCATGATGATGTCGACGTAGCGCGACAGCACGCGGGCGGTGTCGGCGATGGTCTCGCCGCGGCCGAGCTGCGTGTCGTTGGTGCCGAGCATCACGACTTCGCCGCCGAGCTGGCGCATGCCGACCTCGAACGACACGCGGGTACGGGTCGAAGGCTTCTCGAAGATCATCGCCAGCGTCTTGCCGACCAGCGGTCTGTCGCTGTCGCGGCCTTCGCGATAGGCGCGCCCGCGCTCGAGTATGGCGCGCAGCTCGTCGCGCTCGATGCGGTCGAGGTCGAGGAAATGGCGCGGCATCGACGCTGCTGCGCGCGCGCTCCGCTCAGGCATCGCCGCGCAGCTCCTTCGCCGCCGCATCGAGGGCGGCGACCGCCTCGTCGATGTGCTTTTCCTCGACGGTCAATGGCGGCAGCAGGCGGATGACGTTGTCGGCCGCGCCCACCACCAGCATGCCGTGGCGGAACAGCGCCTCGATCACCTTGCCGTTCTCGATCTCGCAGCGCAGCCCGGCCAGCAGGCCGCGTCCACGCACCTCGCCGAAGATCTTCGGGTGGGCGGCCACCAGCGTCGCCAGGCGGCGATGCAGCAGCGCCGACATTTCCTGGACGTGCTCGAGGAAGCCCGGCGCCAGGATGACGTCGAGCACGGCGTTGGCGACGGCCATCGCCAGCGGATTGCCGCCGAAGGTCGAGCCATGCGTGCCGAAGGTCATGCCCTGGGCCGCCTTTTCCGTCGCCAGCAGCGCGCCGACCGGAAATCCGCCGCCCAGCCCCTTGGCGGTGCCGACCACGTCCGGCTTGATGCCGGCCCATTCGTGGGCGAACAGCTTGCCGGTGCGGCCCATGCCGCATTGCACTTCGTCGAAGAACAGCAGCAGCCCGTATTCGTCGCAGACCGCGCGCAGGCCGCGCAGGTACTCGATGTCGCCGGCGCGCACGCCGCCTTCGCCCTGCACCGGCTCGACCAGGATCGCCGCCGTCTCGTCGGTGATGGTGTCGCGCAGCACGTTGAGATTGCCGAATGGGACATGATCGAAGCCCGGCATCGCCGGATCGAATCCCTTCAGGTATTTCTCGTTGCCGGCCGCGGCCAGCGTGCTCAGCGTGCGGCCATGGAAGGCCTGGGTGCAGCCGATGATGCGGAAGCGGTGCGGATTGCCCGTGACGTCGTGATACTTGCGCACCAGCTTGATGCCGCCCTCCATCGCCTCGGCGCCGGAGTTGCAGAAGAACACCGTGTCGGCGAAGGAATGCTCGACCAGCCGCCTGGCCAGGCGCTCGCCTTCGGGAATGCGGAACAGGTTGGAGACGTGCCAGACCTTCTCCGCCTGGCCTTTCAGCGTGGCGACCAGGTGCGGATGGGCATGGCCCAGGGCGGTGACCGCGATGCCGCTGCAGAAATCGAGATAGCGTCGCCCGTCGCTGGCGAAGAGATAGGCTCCCTCGCCGCGATCGAACGCGACATCCCGTCTGTCGTAGGTCGGCATTACTGCGGGGATCACTGCGGCCCCTCCTTGCTGCCTGGGGCTCCGGCCCGCCCGGAACCCGGAAAAGCGGCAAATATCTAGAGGGGTCCGGACACTGTCAATACGGGCACTGCAAGGCACCCAAGCGAATTTGCCGCGTCGCGCCGCCCTTGTTTCGCCCGGATTTTACGGCCATCTAGCGCCGGTGCGGAGCAGGCTCGGGCCGTTCCGCCGGTCGCGCGGCGTCGCTGCGGCCGTACTTTCATAACCAACGGAAAGAGGGTTCGGCATGTCTGGCATCACGCGCCGGCGATCGTTTGCGGTCGCCGCAATGGCTTTCGTGGCCGCGACGGCTCTCGTTCCGGCAGGCGCTTCCGCCTCCGACGCCGCCCGCGCCTTCATCGAACAGGCTGCGGCGCGGGCGCGATCCGAAGCGCCGGCGGTCAAGGCCGATGGCGGCGCCCGGCAGCGTTTCGCCGCCCTGTTCGCGCAGCATTTCGATCTCGACAGCCTGATCAGCGGCGTCATGGGTCCGCGCTGGGACGGCATGCCGCCGGCGGCGCAGGGCGATTTCCGGCGCGCCTTCGAGGCCTATCTGGTCAAGGCCTATGCCGAGCGCTTCTACACCTATGCCGGACAGCCGATGTCGATCGTCGCGACCGAGCCGGCCAGCGGCGGCGCGGTGCTGGTGCGCACCATGGTGCGCATGCCCAAGGACGGAAGCTCCGTTCCCGTCGACTGGAAGGTCGCCAGCGTCGGCGGCGGGCAGCGCATCACCGACGTGGTGATCGACGGCGTCAGCCTGATCCGCACCCAGCGCGATGAATTCGCTTCCGTCATTCGCTCCAATGGCGGCGACGTCGCCAAGCTGACGGCAATGCTCAATCAGCGCGCACAGTGACCGGACGCTGGTCGGCGTAGACATTTCCGCAACGCAGAACTGAAGACTGATTCCAAGGTCGTTTTTCGGAATTGCGCTTGCGCTGCGTTTCCTCTTCCTGACAATCGTCGCGCCGGCAGCCGTTAAGCTGCCGGCCAACGAATCCACAGGGAAGACGCTTCGCCCCCTTGCGGGCGATCATCGGAGGAAACGCATCATGAATTTCGTAAAACCGTTCGCGGTCGCGGGCGCAATGCTGGCGCTCGCCAGCGCCCCCGCCATTGCGCAGCAGGACTGGAAGCTCGCCTCCGCCGCGCAGCCCGGTTCCGTGCTCGTCGGCTTCGTCGACGAGACGGCGCAGAAGATCACGACCAACACCGCCGGCACGATCAAGGTCGAGCGCCAGTTCATCGGCAGCGAGCAGGAGATCGTCCAGCAGGTCGTGCGCGGCCGCATTCAGCTGGGCAGCGTGTCCTACACGGGCGCCTCCGTGCTGGTTCCCGAAGCCGCGCTGCTCAACATGCCCTATCTGTGGACCAGCAACGAGGAGCGCGACTACGTCACCGACAACCACGCGCTGCCGGTGATGAAAAAGATCTACGAGGCCAAAGGGCTGGTGATCCTGGGCCTGGGCGATGTCGGCTGGAACGACGTGGTGTGCAAGAAGGCCTGTCTGTCGCCCGACGACGTCAAGGGCATGAAGGTGCGCGTGTCGCCCGCTTCATCGTCCAAGCTGTTCTGGACCTCCCTGCAGGCCAACGGCGTGCAGATGCCGCTATCCGAGCTGTTCCCGGCGCTGCAGAGCGGCCTTGTCGAGGGCGCCGACCTGCCCTTCCTCTACTACATCACCACCCCCGCCGCGCAGAGCGCGCCGCATTACGTGATGACGCGCCATCTGCATCACGGCTCGACCTTCGTCGCCAACAAGGCGCTGTGGGACAAGCTGACCCCGGAACAGCGCACCATCATCATCGCCGCGCGTCCCGACATCGTCCGCGTCCGCGCGGAGGTCGAGGCCACCGAGAAGCCGAAGATGGACGAATTCGTCAAGAAAGGCGGCTTCGTGCATGTGCTGACTCCCGATCAGCGCAAGAAGTGGGCGGCGCTCGTCGAACCTCACCAGCAGAAGATGGTGGACGAGATCGGCGGCCAGTCCAAGGAACTGTGGGCCGCCATCCAGAAGGGCAAGAAAGAGTTCGCCGCCCGCGGCGGCAAGTAAGGCGTCACGCCGACAGTCGACGACTGCGATCTGACGACGCGCGGGCCGGCATTGCCGGCCCGCCTTTCCCGGGAGGAGAGAACTTGGAAGCGGTACGGCGCGCCTTGCGGTGGCTGTTCTGGATCGAGGCGACCGTGGCGGTCGTCGCGTTCCTGGTCGTGGCGACCGCATTGATGGCCGACGTGCTCGGCCGCGAGTTCTTTGGCGACGGCATTTTCGGCGCCCAGCGCGTTGCGGTCTGGGCGACCGCCATTGCCGGACTAGGCGGTTTCGCTCTGGTGACTGCGCAGGGCGGCCATTTGCGGCCGCAATTCGCCGATAGCTGGCTGCCGGCAAGCTGGGAGCCGCAATTGCTGCGGCTGGCGGACGTCATCTCCGCCGCCATCTGCCTCGCGCTCGCCTGGTATGCCTGGGATTTCGTGATGGAGAACCGCCGGCTGGGCGAGCGCGGCATGGCGATCCCGATTCTGGTCTGGCCAATCCAGCTGATCCTGCCGTGGATGTTCGCCTCTTCGGCGCTGCGCTATCTGGCCTTCGCCGCCTTCCCGCCGCTGCGGCCGGCGCAGAAGGGCGAGGCGGGCTGACATGCTGCACTTCGCCATCATTCTCGGCCTGGCGCTGCTGCTGCTGGTGCTGCGGCAGAACATCATCCTGATTCTTGCCGTCGTCGCCGCCTACGTCCACGTCTTCGTCGCCGACAGCCGCATCGAGTTCCTCATCCAGGACATGTGGTTCGCGGTCGATCGCGAGGTGCTGCTGGCCGTGCCGCTGTTCATCCTGGCCGGCAACGTCATGTCGCAGGGCTCGATCGCGCGGCGGCTGATCGATTTCATGGCGGCCGCGACGTCGCCCATTCCCGGTGGCATGGGCATCGCCTGCGTGCTCTCCTGCGCGGCTTTCGCCGCCATCAACGGCTCTTCGATCGTCACCATGCTGGCGATCGGCTCGATCATGTATCCGGCGCTGATCCAGCGCGGCTACTCCAAGCGCTTCGCGCTGGGCGCCATCGCTTCGGCCGGCACGCTCGGCATCATCATCCCGCCGTCGATTCCGCTGATTCTCTACGGCATCATGACGGAAAAGAACATCGCGCATCTGTTCATCGCCGGCATCGGGCCGGGGCTGCTGCTGACGATGCTGTTCGCGGGCTATTCGTTCTGGGTCAACCGCGCCCTGCCGCGCGAGCGGTTTTCGCTTTCAGACGTCGGCGCCGCGTTCCTGCGCGGCATCTTCGCGCTCCTGATGCCGGTCATCATGATCGGCGGCATCTACTCGGGCTATTTCAGCCCCACCGAGGCGGCCGCCATCGCGCTGGTCTACGCACTGTTCGTCGATTTCTTCGTCCATCCGATTTTTGATCGCGCGCTCGAAGCGGTCGGCCAGGGCCGGCCGGCCACGCGCGCCGTCGTCGAAGGCATGACCGACACGTTCACCGGCGCGCCGCGCCGCAGCCGCGAATTCCTCGGCGTGGTGCTGGAGACGGTGAAGCTGCTGGCGACGCTGCTGCCGCTCGTCTGCATCGCGCACAGCCTCAACACCATTCTCGACTATTCAGGCGTGCCCAAGGAGATGGTGAGCCTGATCGGCGGTCTGGTCGAGAACCCCTGGCTGATGATGCTCGGCATCAACGTGCTGCTGCTGCTGGTCGGCTGCGTCATGGATGTCGGTTCGGCGATCCTGGTGCTGGCGCCGCTGCTGCAGCCGCTGGCCATGGCCAAGGGGTTCGATCCGATCCATTTCGGCATCATCATGATCGCCAACCTGGAGATCGGCTATCTGACGCCGCCGGTCGGGCTCAACCTGATCGTCGCCATGGCGGCCTTCAAGGAGTCGTTCGCCCTGATCTGCCGCGCCGTGCTGCCTTTCCTGGTGATCATGCTGCTGTGGCTGACGATCATCGTGGTCTACGCGCCGCTGTCGCTCTATCTCGTCGGCAATTGATCGGTCGCGGCCGCTCCATTCGCGCGCTTGTGGCGGTGGGACGCTTCTGATACCACTGGCGCGCTTTTTCCGGCCGGCAGCTCGATTCCGGCCGTGCGGGCGCCAGAAAGGCTGAGTTCCGCCGATCGTGGGAGGAACCGAACGTCAGGCGCCGAACCAGCGAGCGCCGGACAAGACGACCGCGAATGATCCCGACCCCGACCCTGAACGCCGATCTGCCGTTTCGCCGCGCCGGCTTCGCCAGCCTGGTGCAGGCGCTCGACTACGCGGCGCAGGGCGATACCGGGTTCAACTTCTACAACGCCCGCGCGCAGCTGGTGGCCGTCCTGCCATACCGCGAATTGCGACGGCGGGCGCAGACCATGGCCCGCCGCCTGCTTGGCCTTGGGCTGCATCGCGGCGACCGCATGCTGCTGGTCGCCGACACCACGCCGGAGTTCGTCGAGGCCTTCATGGCCTGCCAGTATGCCGGCATCGTGCCCGTGCCGGTGTCGCTGCCGGTCGGGCTGGGAGCCAAGACCGGCTATGTCGATCAGCTCTGCCTGCAGCTCGCCGGCTCGGGCGCCCGCGCGGCGATGGCGGCCGAAGGGCTGGGCGGGTTCCTCGCCGAAGCTGCCGAAGGGGCCAATCTGCTGCTGCATGGCGAGCCCGCCGCTTTCGCCGCCCTGCCCGAAGCCGACGTCGAGCCGCAGCCGCTGGGGCCCGACGAACGCTGCTATCTGCAGTATTCCTCCGGCAGCACACGCTTTCCGCTCGGCGTCGACGTCACCCAGCGCGCCCTGATGGCGAATATCCTCGGCATGTCGAGCGTTGGCCTCGACATCCGGCCGGAAGATCGCGCCATATCGTGGCTGCCGTTCTACCACGACATGGGGCTGATCGGCTTCATGCTGGGCCCCATCTGCAACCAGCTCACCGCCGATCTGCTGCCGACGCGGGAATTCGCCCGCCGCCCGACGGTTTGGCTCAACCTCGTCTCGCGCAACCGCAACACCGTCTGCTACAGCCCGACCTTCGGCTACGACCTCAGCATGCGGCGGCTGTCGGCCGAGCAGATCGAGGCGCTGGACCTGTCCTGCTGGCGTCGCGCCGGCATCGGCGGCGACATGGTGCAGCCGCCCGTACTCAAGCGCTTCGCCGAGATCTTCGCGCCGGCGGGCTTTCGCGAGGATGCGTTCGTGCCAAGCTACGGCATGGCCGAGACCTGCCTCGCCGTCGCCTTCGCGCCGGCCGATCCGGATATCCGCGTCGACCGCATCCTGCGCGACGGGCTGGCCGAGGGCGTCGCCCGGCCGGCGCCGGCCGGCGCCGAGGACCGCGAGGCGCGCGCCATGGCCATCTGCGGCCGCGCATTGCCCGAACACATGCTTGAGGCGCGCGACGAGAAGGGCCGGGTTCTGCCCGACCGGCGCATCGGGCGCATCTTCGTGCGCGGTCCCAGCGTCATGGCGGGGTACTTCAACCAGCCCGAGGCGACAGCGGCGGTGCTGGGCGACGACGGCTGGCTCGATACCGGCGATCTCGGCTACATGCTCGACGGCGAGCTGGTCATCACCGGCCGCGCCAAGGACCTGATCATCGTCAACGGTCGCAACATCTGGCCGCAGGATCTCGAATGGGCCGTCGAGGCCCTGCCCGGGCTGCGTCGCGGCGACGTCGCCGCCTTCGCCGTCGCCGACGAGGCGGGCGCCGACGAGGTGGTGGTGCTGGTGCAGGCCCGCCTGCTCGACGTCGAGGCGCGCGACCGGCTGCGTCGCGCCGTCGAAGCCGCCGTGCGCGAGCAGGCGGCGATCGACTGTCGCGTCGTCCTGGTGCCGCCGCATGCGCTGCCGCAGACCACATCGGGCAAGCTCTCGCGCACCCGGGCGCGCAACAACTACCTGCAGGGGCTCTACGGCCAGCCGGCCGAAATCGTCCTGGCGGAAGGTTGAGCATGGCCGGCGCGATCGCCGTCACCGGCGCCACCGGCTTCGTCGGTCGCGCTCTGGTGCCGCGCCTGCTGGCTGCCGGCCATCGGGTGCGGATACTCGCCCGGCTCCTGCCCGAATTCGCGGCCGGACCGGCTGGTCCGGTCGAGCTGGTGCTGGGCGATCTCGGCCAGCCCGCCGCCCTGGAGCGCCTCGTCGACGGCGTCGATGCCGTGCTGCACCTGGCGGGGCTGATCAAGGCCCGGTCGTCCGACGGGTTTTTCGCCGTCAACCGCGACGGCGTCGCCGCGCTGCTCGACGCCGTTGCCGCCCGCGCCGCCAGCCATCGCAACGGCGGCCCGCGCATCATCCTGCTGTCGTCGCTGGCGGCGCGCGAGCCGGCACTCTCGCCCTACGCCGCCAGCAAGCTGGCCGGCGAGCGGATGCTGCGCGACAGGAAGCACGGCCTGCCCTGGCTGGCTCTGCGCGCCCCCGTCGTCTATGGCCCCGGCGACCGCGAGACCCTGGCCTTCTTCAAGGCGGTGAAAACCGGGCTGGCGCCGCTGGCCGGCCGGGGGGAAGGTCGGCTGTCAGCCATTCATGTCGACGATCTGGCCGA
The DNA here is from genome assembly GCA_050185515.1 of Reyranellaceae bacterium. Lineage (GTDB taxonomy): Bacteria > Pseudomonadota > Alphaproteobacteria > Reyranellales > JAQSWP01 > JAQSWP01. The sequence continues at coordinate 14,954 of JBFWZG010000007.1, read as the reverse complement.
GCTGCTGTGCCGTCTGGCCGATGTCTACCTGCCCGTGGCCGATGCCTACGAGGCCGATGACGGGCAGGAGAATGGTTACAGCCTGCGCGACTTCGCGCTCGAGGCCGGGCGGGCTCTGGACCGCCGACCGACCCTCGTGCCGTTGCCGCAGCCGGTGCTGGCCGCCGCCGCCGGCCTGCAGCAGCTGATGGCCCGCATCGACGGCACGCCCCGCATCCTTTCCCCAGGGAAGGTGCGTGAAATGTTCCATCCCGACTGGGTCTGCCATGACCGCCGCCTCGCGGACTTCCTCGGCTGGCAACCGCGCGTTCGCCTGCCGGAAGGCTTCGCCTCGACCGTCGCCTGGTACCGGTCCCGCCACTGGCTTTAACGGCCGTGTAACAAACCGACATAATTTGTCATTTCCCAATTGGGTCAATGATTTGGCGTAATCCGTCGCAACGCGCCATTGGCGGCGCGCGGCGAGGTCATGGTCCCAGGAAAATGAGTCGTTCGAGCGTTTTGAGACTGGTTGAAGTTGCGGAGGATGGGATGAACGACGGCCTCGCCCTCGGTCAAGGGGAAGCCTTTGCCGAGATCGTCAAACTGCTGCAGCCGTTTCGCAAAGGCGACGCGCCGATCACGCTTGATACCGACATCACGCGCGATCTGAACATCGATTCGCTGGCGGTGATGGACATGATCATGGAACTTGAGGACAAGTTCGACGTGTCGATCCCCCTTAACGTCGTTGCCGAGACGAAAACGGTTCGCGAACTGGCCGACGCCGTCGGCCAGCTGCGCACGGGGGCTTGATCTTATGGGTCTTTTCGATCGTCACGCCGCTCTGATCGAGCGCTATTCCGCCGCCCGCGAGGCCGGCATGGATCCGTTGCGGGTGCGCCTCGAGCGCGTCCTGTCGCCGACCGAGGCGATCGTCAACGGCCAGCGCACGCTGATGGTCGGCACCAACAACTATCTCGGCCTGACCTTCGACGAGAGCTGCGTCGAGGCCGCCGTCGACGCGCTGCGCGCCGAGGGGACGGGCACCACCGGCTCGCGCACCGCCAACGGCAGCTACGACCAGCACGAATCGCTGGAGCGCGAACTGGCCGATTTCTACGGCATGGACCACTGCATGGTGTTCAGCACCGGCTTCCAGGCCAATCTCGGCACCATCGCCACCCTGGTGGGCGAAGGCGACTACCTCATCATCGACGCCGACAGCCATGCCAGCATCTACGACGCCTGCAAGATGACGGCGGCGACGGTCATCCGTTTCCGCCACAACGACGCCGCCGATCTGGAAAAGCGCCTGCGCCGGCTCAATGGCACGGCGGGCAACAAGCTGGTGGTGGTCGAGGGCATCTATTCGATGCTCGGCGACAAGGCGCCGCTCAAGGCGATCTGCGACGTGACCAAGCGCCACGGCGCCTATCTGCTGGTCGACGAGGCGCATTCGCTGGGCGTGCTCGGCGAAGGCGGCCGCGGCATGGTCGAGGAGGCGGGCATTCTCGACGAGGTCGATTTCGTCGTCGGCACCTTCTCCAAGACGCTCGGCGCGGTCGGCGGCTTCTGCGTCTCCAACCATCCCGAGTTCGAGAATCTGCGCCTGCTGACGCGGCCCTACATGTTCACCGCCTCGCTGCCGCCCTCGATCATCGCCTCGGTGCGCCAGGCGCTGCACGTCGTGCGCACGCGCCCCGAGCTGCGCACGCGGCTGTGGCACAACGTCGAGACGCTGTACGACGGGCTGGAGGCCGCCGGCTTCCGCCTCGGTCCCGACCGCAGCCCGGTCGTCGCCGTGCACATGCCCGACCTGGAGACCACGACCGGCGTGTGGAAGGCGCTGCTCGATGCCGGCATCTACGTCAATCTCGCCGGCGCCTTCGCCACGCCCAACGGCGTGTCGCTGCTGCGCTGCTCGGTCTGCGCCGCCCACGACAGCGAGCAGCTGGAGCGGGTGATCGAGACCCTGACCGGCATCGCCGCCTCGATCGGCCTGCTGCCGCGCCCGGTGATGGCCGCTGCCGGCTGATCCGACCAAGTTCGTTGAAACGAGAAGGGCGGGGGAAATTTCCTCCGCCCTTTCTCATTGTCTGCCTCCAACGAGGTCGAGATGTTCGAACTCTCCGGTCTGACGCTATTCCTCGCCGCGGCGCTGCTGATTGCCGTCACGCCTGGTCCGGGCATTCTCTACGTGGCCGCCCGTACCCTGGCCGGCGGCCACCGCGAAGGCTTGGCGTCGAGCTTCGGCACCGGCCTGGGCGGCATGATGCACGTGCTGGCCGGCGCGATCGGGCTGTCGGCATTGGTCATGGCAAGCGCCGAAGCATTCACCGTGTTGAAGCTCGTCGGCGCCGCCTATCTCATCTGGCTCGGCATCAAGACCATTCGCGAGGCCGGTCGCGAGCTGACCGTCGCCCGCGTCGAACCGTCCGGTCCTCGGCGGGCGTTCGGCGAAGGCATCGTCGTCGAGACCTTCAATCCGAAAACCGCGGCGTTCTTTCTGGCGTTTCTGCCGCAGTTCATCGATCCGGCGCAGCCCGTCGCCCTGCAGTTCGTGGCTCTGGGCCTCGTGTCGGTGACGCTGAACACGCTGGCCGATGTCGTCGTGGTCTATATGGCCGGCGCCGTCCGGGCGCAGGTCGCGGGCCGCCGCGGCCTGGTGCGCCGTCTGCGTCAGGGATCGGGCCTGCTGATCTGCGGGCTCGGCGCCACCCTCGCTCTGGCGCGCCGGCCCGCCTGATCCTGCCTAGTGCTTGTGCTGGCCGTGCGCTGGTTCGGAAGCGCCCGGTTTGTCGACGGCGATCTCGACGTCGATCTTGCCGGCCTTCTCGAACTGCAGCGTCACGGGAAAGCGCTCGCCTTCCTTGAGCGGCTTGCTTAGGCCCATAAGCATGATGTGGTAGCCGCCGGGCTTGAGCTCGACCTTGCCGCCGGCCGGCAGGTCGATGCCGTCGACCGCCCGCATGCGCATGACGTCGCCGTCCTTGATGTGATTGTGGATCTCGACCGTCTTGGCCACCGGGCTGGCGGCGGAGACCAGGCGGTCGGCCGTCGCGCCCTTGTTCTCGATCGAAAGAAAGGCGCCGCCAACCGGGCCGACCGTGGCGCGCGCCCAGGGGTGGGCGATGCTGAGCGCGCCGAGCTTGTAGTCGTGGCCCAGCGCAGGTGAGGCGAGGAGGGCGGCCAGCGTGCTGGCCAGCAGGAAACGTCGCGTGAACATGGGAAACTCCCTTGAATGGACTGAAACGGATGGGCCGGCGCCGGCGTGGCGCGCGATCCGTTCAGTTGGGAGGCCCGCGCCCCGGCGGTCTTTCGCCGATGCTCGACGCCGCCGGCGGCGCGACCGGCAAGCCCGTCGATGAATCGCCGACCATTGCGGCCGGCTGGAGCGTGATCGCCTGGCCGGCGAGAACGCCGATGGAAGCGGCGGCGGCGATACTGCACAGCAGGCAGATATCGTGGCCGCTCTTGCCGCCGGGCACCGGCTTCTCGCCGTTGGCGGCCAGTCGCAGGCCGTAGGGCGTGCACAGCACGGCAAGATCGGCCAGCAGCCGCTCCATGCTGGAGCCGCTGTCGACGGCCTGGCCTGCCGGGGCCGGCGGCAACGCCATCGTGCGCATCGGCAGCCAGCCGATCAGGCTGGGCAGCACGATAGTGAAGGCCAGCAGCCAGCCGGCAATCCTGCCGGCCGCTGCGTGGCCGCCTGCGCATCTGGCGATCATGGGGACAGACTAGACCCTGGTCTTGCCGGCGAAAACGGCATCGAGCGGCGCGAATTGCCGCGCGGTCAGCGGAAAGCACCCCGGCGGTAAAGCTTCCAGGCAAGGCCCGGCGCGGCCAGCAGCGGGTGCCGCCGCTGCCATGGCGTCAAGGTGGTGCGCACGCCCGAATGCCGTTCGATCTTCCACATCACGTAGTCGATGCCGTCGGCCACGGTGGTGCTGGCCTTGACCAGCCGCAGCACATTGAAGGTCTTGCCGACGATCCGTCGCATTGCC
>JBFWZG010000007.1:0-10868 GCA_050185515.1 Reyranellaceae bacterium | reverse complement strand
GGTGGTGCGCACGCCCGAATGCCGTTCGATCTTCCACATCACGTAGTCGATGCCGTCGGCCACGGTGGTGCTGGCCTTGACCAGCCGCAGCACATTGAAGGTCTTGCCGACGATCCGTCGCATTGCCCAGGCAAGGCGCGCCCGTCCGGCGTCGCCCGCCGGCATCAGCCGCTCGCCGGTGCGCATCGCCGGCAGCCCTGCCGCCGCGAGCGCGTCCTCGGTCAGCGCCTCGTAGCGGGCGGCATCGGCGTGGAATATCTGCGTCGCGCGCTCGGGCTTCTCCGGCCGCAACTCGCAGCGATAGGATTCGGCGAAGGCCCGGATCCACAGTTCCGCAGGCGTGAAGGGCGCCTCGAACAGCGGCGCAGTGCGCCCGACCAGCGTCGTAACCGCATCCGCCAGCGCCTCGTTGAGGGAGTGCCGCGTGGCATCGTCGCGCGCCCAGGGCATGGCGGCCGGCTGGGCGAAGCGGCCCCAGAAATAGTTGTGGAAGTAGCCGCGCGAGCAGCCTTCGGCGAACTGCGACACGGTCAGCACGGCGTATTTGCAGCGCACCGTGCCGGCGTCGAACGGCGCCTGCAGGAAATAGATGTTGGGTGGCAGCAGGCGATTGGCCATCGCCCGCAAAGCGCCGCCATTGGCGGCGCGCAGATCGTCGACCAGCACATAGAAATCGTACAGCCGTTCGTCGGCGCCGCCCGGACCGATGGCGTCTTGCGTCGGCGGCCGCAGGCAGGAGCCGTAGAACAGCGTCGCCCGCACCGTCGGACCATGCCTCGCCCGCAGCGCATCGCTCAGCGCCATGGCTTCGGCGCTGGGCGCGCGGGCGGTTTCGGCGGCGATGGCCTGCAGCAGCGCGGCCCGGCCGCCGCCGCTCATGCCGGATCGGCCGGTCGCGCCAGCCACGAGGTCAGCCCGCCGTCGCGCCGGTTGACGCGGAAGGCCATGGCGATGCGGCCGAAATGGAAGGCCAGCGACACCGCCGTCCAGATCGCCACCGCCAGGAAGCCCTCCTGCGGCGCGCCGGCGATGGTGAAGAGAGTAAGAATGAACAGGTTCGGATTGCGCCGCTGCGTGATCAGGCGGAACAGCGAATCCAGCCGCTGCCAGGCATGCATCTCGATCTTGAACAGCCACAGGAACAGGCCTTCCTGCAGCCGGCCGACCACGTAGCCGCCGACCACCACCCACAGCGCGATCTCGCTGGTGCCGGTGCCGGTGTAGCCGGCGCCGATCAGCCCCCACCACCATGCCGCCCACCAGAAGGGCGGATGCACGTGATCGATGCCGTGGTCGAACACCTCGCCCCAGCCGGTCGAGGTCACCGTGACGCGCGCCAGCTTGCCGTCGACGGTGTCGAGGAAGGTCATGATCCAGGCGGCGATCAGGCCCGGCCCGAACCAGCCGATCGAGAACAGCCACATCGCCAGCAGGACGAAGCCGAGGCTGAGCAAGGTCACCATGTTGGGCGATATCTTCTGCGCGGCGCAAAAGCGCGTCGCCCACAGGGCCGGCAGCGGCCAGACGTATTTGGTGACGAAATCGGTGACGCCCTTGTAGGCGCCCATGAACAGCCGCCATTCGGCCTGGCTGCGATTCAGCGCATTGAGATCGAGAATGAACGGATCCTCGCGCTTGCGCAGCTTGTGGCGATAGGCAAGGCCAAGCGTGCCGGCCGTCACCGGCGTCAGGCCAAGCGCTGCGACCTCCGCCGGGGCCGGCGCCGCATTGGCATCGAGCAGCGCCCGCGCGGGCAGCGCTCTGGCGCTCTCGACATTGGCCGCGACCGGCAATCCCTTCTCGTCGAGCAGCAGGTAATCCGGCCGGGTCGCCATGTCGGCGGCGAGGGCGTCGTCGAACAGCCGGTCGCCGCGCACCAGCAGCACTCGGCCGCCTTCCGGCGGGCCGGCATGGGGGCCGAGGACCCGCTCGACGCCGTGCTTGCCAAGGGTGCGCCGCAGGCGCTCGACGGGGGTGATGCCGAAAGGCGCGATGTCGCTGCTGCCGACCAGATGCAGGACCGGCGCGGCGGCGGGACTGGCGTCTTTGCTTGGGCTCACGGTGGCGGCTTTCGAGGCGGTGGGGCCATGGTTAATTAGGCAATAAAGCCTTGACCCGCAAGGCTTTCGGGGCGATCTACCATCTGATGTTCCGGCTCGCCCACCTGTCCGACCCCCATCTCGGCCCGCTGCCGCAGGCCGGCCTGCGGGCCTTCGCCTCCAAGCGCGTGCTGGGTTTGCTGTCCTGGCATCTGCGCCGCCGCCATGTCCACGTCGCCCGCTCGCTGCAGGCGGTGGCGCAGGACGTAGCGGCGCAGAACTACGACCACATCGCCGTCACCGGCGATCTGGCCAATATCTCGCTGCCGCAGGAATTCCACCTCGCCCGCGCCTGGCTCGACACGCTGGGCCCGTCCGACAAGGTCACCGTCGTGCCCGGCAATCACGATGCCTATGTCGGCGTCGACTGGGCCAAGGGGCTGCGGAACTGGGCGCCGTTCATGACCGGCGACGATGGCAAGGAACCCAAGGGCGCCGACGATTTCCCGTTCCTGCGGGTGCGCGGCCCGGTGGCGATGATCGGCCTGTCGACCGCCCAGCCCTCCAGCCCGCTGACCGCGACCGGCGCGGTCGGCCCCGAACAGCTTGCCGCCGCCGAGACCATGCTGCGCGACACCGCCAGCCAGGGCCTGTTCCGCATCGTGCTGATCCACCATCCGCCGCAGAAATCGGCCGCCAGCTGGCGCAAGCGCCTGCGCGATGCGCCGGCCGTGCGCGAGATGCTGGGTCGCGCCGGCGCCGAGCTGGTGCTGCACGGGCATCTGCATTATTCGCTGCTGGCCCGCATTCCCGGCCCGACCGCGGACATCCCCGTCATGGGCGTGGTCTCGGCCTCGGTCGATCCGGAATCGCACTATGGGGCAGGGGGTTACCACAGCCTGACCATCGAACGACGCAATGGCGCCTGGCGCCTGGGCGTGGAAATCCGCCGCATCGAGCTGGCGGCCAAATCGTGCCATGCGGAAAGCGCATTCGACATGGACCTTGCCGCCGCCTGAAGCCAGCCCGCCAAGAAAATGGCATCGGCGCCGGTTTCTGGGCCAAACTGCCGACCGACCGCCACAGCACCGCCAGAGACCGTCAGATGCAGCACGCCGTCAACGAAACCATGCGCAAGTTCGGCTATCCGCGCACCGCGCTGATCGAGACCGCGCATTGGGTCGTGCTGGCGCGGCCGCAACAGGCCACGCTGGGCGCCCTCGTCCTGGCCTGCCGCGAGCCGGTCAGGCAATTGGCCGATGTCAGCGCCGAGGGCTTCGCCGAAATGAAGGAGCTGGTCGGGCGCATCGAACGCGGGCTGAAGGCGAAATTTGACTGGGACAAGATCAACTATCTCTGCCTGATGATGGTCGACCCCGACGTGCACTTCCACGTCATCCCGCGCTACGCCGCGGCCCGGGAGTTCGCCGGCGTCAGCTTCGCCGATGCCGGCTGGCCGGCGCTGCCCAATCTCGCGCAGGCGCCGGCGCTTTCCGATGCGGCGTTCGACGCGCTGATCGGCGAGCTGCGCCGCGCCCTGGCCTGAGAAACGCCATCCTGAGAAGCGCCATCCCGTGACCCGCATCGATCGCTACGTCCTGGAGCGCACGATCACGCCGCTGGTGGCGACGGTCAGCATCGCGCTGGTGGCGCTGCTGCTCGAGCGCATGGTGCGCCTGATGGAACTGCTGGTCAGCCAGGGAGGGCCGCTGTTCCTGGTGCTGAAGATGATCGGCAACCTCGTGCCGCACTATCTCGGCATCGCCCTGCCGGCGGCGCTGTTCGTCGGCATCATGCTGGCGACGACGCGCCTGTCGGTCGACAGCGAGCTCGACGCCATGAACGCCGTCGGCGTCGGCCTGCGCCGTCTGCTGTGGCCGCTGCTGGCGCTGTCGGCGGTGATCGCGGTAATCGTTTTCCTGCTCTACGCCTACCTGCAGCCGCACACGCGCTACGCCTATCGCGCGCTGATCTACGCCGCCACCAACTCGGTGTGGGATCTGGCGCTGGAGAAGGGCGCCTTCTTCACCGGGCTGGGCGGCTACACGGTGATGGTCGACGACATTTCCGAAAATGGCGGCCGGCTGGAGGGCGTCTTCATCTATCGCCGCGAGGACGACGGCAAGACAATCGCCATGACCGCCGAAAGCGGCCAGGCGTTCCGCCGTCCGGACGAACTGCAGGTGCTGTTGCGGCTGAGCAAGGGCGTGCGCACTGAGATCCGCGCCGATAACGGCCAGGCCACCGCCCTGACCTTCGACGTGTTCGAACTGCCGATCGACGTGGCGCTGCCGAGCCCGTTCCGCCAGCGCGTCGGCGAACGCGAACTGACGATCGACGAGCTGTGGCGCCAGCGCACGAACCCGGTAGAGGGCGGGCCGACCAAGACGGCGATCCTGGCCGAGCTCCACGGCCGGCTGGTGCGCACGGTGTCGCTTCTCATCATTCCGCTGCTGGCCGTGCCGCTGGGGCTGGTGACGCGCCGCAACGAACGCAACATCGGCATCGCCGTCGGCGTCGTGCTGATGCTGCTCTATCACAACGTCGTCAATTTCGGCGAGGCCTTCGCCTCCAGCGGACGCGTCACGGCCGCTGTCGGTCTGTGGGTGCCGTTCCTGCTGTTCGCCGCCTTCTCCCTGTGGCTGTTCGCCGCCGTCAGCATCTGGCCGCGCGAAAACCCCGTCATACTGCTGATCAACCGCATCGCGCGCGCGCGCGACGGTCTGGTGCGGCTGGTGACGCGACGGGCCGACGCATGAGCGGGGTAACGCTGCGCTACGTCACGCTGGCGCTGCTGCGCCGGGTCGGCGTCGTGCTGCTGGGCTTCACCGCCCTGGTGCAGATGTTCGATCTCTTCAACAACGCCGACAACATCGCCGACACCTACGGGCCCGGCGTCGCCTCGGTGATGGCCTACGTGTTCTACCGCCTGCCGGCCACGATCGCGCTGGCGATGCCGTTCTCGATCCTGATCGGCTCGCTGCTCATGTTGCTGAGCATGGCCAACAACAACGAGATCGTCGCGCTCAAGGCGGCCGGCGTCTCTTTCTATCGCCTGCTGATCGCCCTGCTGCCGGCCGGGGTGCTGCTGGCCGCCGTGCATTTCGTGGTCGCCGACCAGCTGGCGCCGCTGACCCTGCGCGTGCTGTCGGAGCGTGAGCTGCTCTACACCGCCAGCCGCCCGGCCGGTCCCAAGACTTCCGATTTGCGGTTCAAGGCCGCCTGGATCCGCGACGGCGGCATGATCGTGCGCGCCGGGCGAGTGCAGCGGGAGGGCGCCGCCCTGTCGGACGTCGAGATCATCCATCGCGACGACAGCGGCGTCATGACCCAGCGCCGCTATGCCCGGCTGGCGAACTGGGATCCGTCGAACGGCAAGTGGACGCTGACCGACGTGGCGACGCTCGATATCGATCGCGAGGAACGGCGCATCAGCAAGATTCCGCTGCAGCTCTGGGAAACCAAGCTGCAGCCGTCCGACTTCGCCGATCTTACGGTGCCGCCCAACCAGTTCACCGCCACCGACCTCGCCAGTCTTTCGAGGGCGGCCGGCATCGGCTCGCGCCCGGTGCATGTCTACCAGACCTGGCTGCACAAGCGGCTGGCGCTGCCGGTCCTGTGCCTGCTGATGGTGCTGCTGGCCGCGCCCGTGTCGCAGGCCAGCCAGCGTGCCGGCGGCACGGCCTCGCGCATGACGCTCGGCATCGGGCTGGGTTTCCTGTTCTTCGTCTCGGACGGTCTGGCGACGGCGCTGGGCGAAACCGGCTCGCTTCTGCCGGTCCTTGCCGCCTGGGCGCCGATCGCCATTTTCGCCAGCCTCGGCGCCAGCGTGCTGCTGCGCGTCGAGCAGGTCTGAACCTCCATGCGCCTTTGGATCGATGCGGCGCCGGCCCATCCGGGCTTGCGCGTCTTCGGCATGAGCCTGATCGAGCGCCATGTGCGTGGCGCGCGCCACAGGGCCGGCGAAACAATCCCCGCCACCATCGACGGCCACCCGGCCGAAGCCGCCGCGCTGCCCGGCGATCTCCCCGATCTGCAGATCGGGGCGGGCGAGGGTGCTGTCGGCCGTCGCTTGGCGATGGCACTTCGCGAACTGGCCGCGGGCGAGGCGCTGCTTGCCGCTTCGGGCGACAGCGCCGTCGACCAGCGGCTCTACGGCGAGTTGCGCCAGCGGCGCGGCAACTGGGTCGCGGCCGACGAGAGCGACTCTGTGGCGCTGCTGCGGCTGGAGGCCGGCACGCCGACCGCCGCGATCGAGGAAGCACGCGACTGGCCGGGGCTGGTCGCCGCAGTGCTGGCCGCCGGCGCCAATCGATTGCGGCAGGAGGATTTCACCGCCCATATCGCGGTGCTGCGCCGCGACCTGCCGTTCTGGCTGCGCCGGGTTGGCGACGAGGACGGGCGCGCCCGGCTCGAGCGCTTCATGTTCGAGGCCAGCTACAAGGGCTCGACCGATTTTTTCACCAAGTACGTCTATCCGCCCCTGGTGTGGCTGGCGGTGCGGCCGCTGGCGCGCTGGCGGGTGCATCCCAACACGGTAACGGCCGTTTCCATCGTGCTGACCTTCGCCGCCGTGCCGTTCTTTGCCCTCGGCTGGTGGGTGCTCGGCCTGTTTTGCGCCTACGGCATGAGCGTACTGGATTCGGTCGACGGCAAGCTGGCGCGACTGACCTACAGCGATTCGGCCTTGGGCAATCTGCTCGACCACGGTCTCGACATCGTTCACCCGCCGCTCTGGTATCTCGGCTGGGCGCTGGGGCTTGCCGGGCTGGGTGTGGCGCCGCCGCTGACCGACACGCTGGCGACGCCCGAAATCCAGGCGGCGCTGGTGCTGGTCGGCTTCTACGTGCTCGACCGGCTGGTGCTGGCCATCTACAAGGCGCGGTTCAAGCGCGGCCTGCATGCCCATGCCCGCATCGACGGTCTGGCGCGCACCGTCATCTCGCGCCGCAACATCAACCTGCCGCTGTTCACCGTCGGGCTGTTGCTGGGGCTGGGCTGGCCGACCTTCCTGCTGATCGTGGCCTGGCAGGTGGCGACGGTGCTTTGGCATGCCGGGCGTACGGCCTGGATACTGCTGCGGGGCGAGACGCCCACAGCGCGCTAGCGCTGTCGATTTCTCCTTTGCGCAAAGGCGGATAGCTCTATCCGCGCCCGTCCGGCGTTCACCAACAATGACAAATTGTTACGTTGTTTCAGCCTGTTAAACCCGGTCGCCGGAGATTAAGTTGGCGCTGTAACGACATCGACTTAGTGGTGGCCGCCGCGAAGCTGCGGCCCGATGCAGGACGTCAATGCAGAGCATGGTGCCGCGTTTCGGCTTCTGGGCCGGGACCAAATACAATCTCTCGCGCATGACCATGACCGAACTGGTGAAGGCCTACTTCACCCATTACGCGGTCGTGACCTACATCGTGCTGTCGATCGCGGGCCTTGCCTTTACGCTGGCGCTGACGCCGTCCTGGTCGGCGGTGCCGTTCGTGGCACTGGCGGCCATCGCCGCCGTGATCGTCTATCCGGTGGTCTGGTACGCGCTGCACCGCTGGGTGCTGCATGGCAGGCTGCTCTACCGCTTCAAGCTGACGTCGCGGGTGTGGAAGCGCATCCATTTCGACCATCACCAGGACCCGCACGATCTCGGCGTGTTGTTCGGCGCGCTCTACACGACCTTGCCGACCATGGTGATCATCACCCTGCCGCTGGGCTGGCTGATCGCCGGGCCGGCCGGCTCGGCCGCCTGCCTGACCGCGGCGCTGCTGACCACCTGCTTCTACGAGTTCTGCCATTCGGCGCAGCATCTCAACTACCGGCCGAAGTCGAAGATGATGCAGGAAATGAAGCGGCTGCACCTGCTGCATCATTTCCACAACGAGAACGGCAATCACGGCATCACCAACTTCGCCGTGGATCGCGTGTTCGGCACGTTCTACGGCAAGGCGCGGGATCTGCCCAAGAGCCCGACCGTGTTCAATCTCGGCTACGACGAACGCCAGGCCGAGCGCTATCCCTGGGTGGCGCTTTATTCCGGCAGCATCCGCACCGGCGGCGACGGCCGGCGCTGGCGCCCGGGCGAACCGATCGCCGGCGCCGAGGCGGTCGGCGCCGATCTTGGCTACGCCGACGGCAAGGGGCCGCGCGACCAGGCGGCCTGAAGAAGTCTGCCCGGCGGGGGAGGGGCGGCCGATACCATGAGCGAGATCGACGTCCGGCCGGTCGCCGGCAAATCCGGACTGCGCCAATTCATCGAGCTGCCGATCAGGCTCTATGCCGGGCACAAGGGCTATGCGCCGCATTTGACGCTCGAACGCATGGATGCGTTCTCGACGGCGAAGAATCCGCATTTCCAGCATGCCGAAGCCGAATTCTTTCTCGCGCGCCGCGGCGATCGCGTCGTCGGCCGCATCATGGTGCAGGTCGATCGCGCCCATCTAGAGCGCCATCACGACGCCACCGGGCATTTCGGCCTGCTCGACGCGGAGGACGACCCGGCGGTTTTCGCCGCGCTGTTCGGCGCCGCCGAGGACTGGCTGCGCGCGCGCGGCATGAAGCGCATCGCCGGCCCGTACAGCATCTCGATCAACGACGAGGTCGGCCAGATGATCGCCGGCTTCGACGAGCGGCCGATGCTGCTGATGCCCTATGGCCCGCGCTGGGCGCCGGCCAGCATCGAGCGGGCCGGCTACGCCAAGCTGATGGACCTGCACTCCTACGAGTACGACGTGCGCAAGGCGCCGGTCACCATCGGCCACCGCCTGATCGAGCGCTATGCGAAGGGCAGGGTGAAGGTCCGGTCGGTCGACATGAAGCGCTTCGACGCCGAGGTGAAGACCGTCGTCGACATCTTCAACGACGCCTGGCAGGACAACTGGGGCTTCGTGCCCATGACCCAGGCCGAGGTCGAGCATGCGGCCAAAACTATGAAGCCGATGGTCGAGCCCGACGTCATCTGGCTGGCCGAACTCGACAACCAGCCGGTGGCCATGATCCTGGCGCTGCCCAATCTCAACGAGGCGGTGGCCGACATGGGCGGCCGGCTGTTCCCGTTCAACTGGATCAAGCTGCTGTGGCGGCTGAAGCGGCGCAAGGTCAAGAGCGGGCGCGTGGCGCTGATGGGCGTGCGCATGGCGCTGCGCAATTCGCCGCTGGGTGCGGCGCTGGCGATGATGGTGATCGACAAGCTGCGCGAGCACGGCACGGCGCTCGGTTACCATTACGCCGAGCTGGGGTGGATTCTGGAGACCAACACCGTCACCCGCCGCATCATCGAGCAATCGGGTGGCCGCGAGTACAAGACCTATCGCCTCTACGCCCGGGATCTCGCCTGAGCGCCATGCCCGCTCCGTCGCGCCGCTTCACAGCTCTGGTGCTGGCTGGCAGTCGCGGTCCGCAGGACCCCGTCGCCGTCGCCTGCAACGTGCCGCACAAGGCGCTGGCGCCGGTCGCCGGCGTGCCGATGCTGCTGCGCGTGGTGCGGGCGCTGGAAGCCAGTCCGAGCGTTCGCCGCATCGTGCTGCAGACCAACGCGCCGGAGATGTTCGACGCGGTCGACGAGCTGCGCCAGGCGATCGCCGCCGGGCGGCTGCAGGTGCTGCCGGCCGGCGCTTCGCCGGCCCAAAGCGTCGCGCAGGCGATCGGCGCGCTGGAATCGGATTTTCCGCTGCTGGTGACCACCGCCGACCATGCGCTGCTGAGCCCGCAGATGGTCGAGCATTTCTGCGCGGGCGCCGTGGCTGCCGGGGCGCCGGTGGCAGTCGGGCTGGCGCCAGCCTCCGTCGTGCTGGCGAAATACCCCGGCGCGTTGCGCACCTTCTACCGGCTGGGGGGCGAGCGCTGGTCGGGATGCAATCTTTTCGCGCTGCTGCAGCCGCAGGCGCGCCGGGCCATCGAGTTCTGGGTGCGGCTCGAGCAGCACCGCAAGAAGCCGTGGCGGCTGATCGCCGCCATCGGCCTGCGGCCGCTGCTTGTCTACCTGCTGGCCCGGCCAGACCTCGATCGGGCGATGGACGAACTGTCGCGCCTCATCGGCGTCGAGGGCAGGGCGGTGCCGATGCCTTTCCCCGAGGCGCCGATCGACGTCGACAAGCCCGAGGACATGGTTCTGGCCGAGGAAATCCTGCGCGCCGGCGGGCGCTGAGGCCGTTCTGTTCCTTGCTCTAGGCCCGGTCGGGCCAGGCGGCGACCATCTCGCGCACCGTCTCGAGGTCGGGCGGGAAATCGACCTCGCCCCATTGCAGGCCCTCGATCAGCGCCGTTTCGATGCGGTGTTCCTGCGCCAGCGCGTGGATCACCTGCAGGTACCAGACGGTGGCGCCTTCGGGCGTGCGCATGAAGCGCTCGACGGCGTCGCGGAACAGGGCCGGTCCCTGGTTGCGGAACAGCAGCATGCCGATCGATTCGGCGTTCACTGTATCCAGCGGCAGCTTCTTGCCGATCGCCGTCAGCCTCGTGCCCTCGCGGCGCACCTTCATGTCGTCCTCGTCATAGGCCGGCTTGCGGTCGACGGTGACGGTGACGTCGGCGGGCGGGCTGGCCAGCACCTGGCGCAGCAGGGCGGTCTCGAACAGCGTGTCGCCGTTGACCAGCAGGAAATCCTGCGCCATCTCCGCCCGCGCCAGCCAGCACGAGCCAAGATTGTCCGCCACCTTGTAGAAGGGGTTGAACAGCGGCCGCAGCGTCAGCCCCGGATGGGACAGGCGCGCCAGTTCGGCCTCCATCATCTCGGACTTGAAGCCGATGACGACGGTGATGTCGGTGATGCCGCAGGCTTCGATGGCGCGCACCTGCCATTCGATCAGCGTGCGCGGCCCGATCGGCAGCAGGCATTTGGGG
>JBFWZG010000006.1:18846-43592 GCA_050185515.1 Reyranellaceae bacterium | reverse complement strand
CCATCGATGAAAAGCTCGGTGTTGGGATACATGGAGATCCTCCGTTTATCTTGTTCGGCGGAAAGTATGGGCGAGGGGACGGACGCGTACAATGACGCCGGCGCAGAGCACGCTTGCCAGGACCCAAGCGGTTTCACCACCGCGAACGCAGGTGAGCGCCATCCACACCGAATAGGAAATTGGCGCACTCCGCGCGTCGCAGGCCGGACGAAGAAGTCCGGTATCAGCCCTCGCGCTTGACGGCGAAGGGGGCGAATGCCTGCATTACCGGCATCATCTCGATGGTGTTGATGTTGACGTGCTCGGGCAGGATGGTGGTGATGAACTCGATGGTCTGGGCGATGTTGTCCGGCGTCATCGGCTGCAGGCCCTTGTAGACGTCCTTGGCCTTGCCGGCATCGCCCTTGAAGCGCACGACCGAGAATTCGGTTTCCGCCATGCCCGGCTCGACGCTGGTGACGCGCACCCGGCTGCCGATCAGGTCGGCGCGCAGGTTTAGCGAGAACTGGTGCACGAAGGCCTTGGTGCCGCCATAGACGTTGCCGCCGGGATAGGGGTAGGTGCCGGCGACGGAGCCGAGATTGACGACATGGCCGCGATCGCGCTCGACCATGCCCGGCAGCAGCGCGCGCGTCACGTAGAGCAGGCCCTTGATGTTGGTGTCGATCATGCCCTCCCAGTCTTCCATGGCGACCTTGTGGGCGGGCTCCAGCCCGAGCGCCAGGCCGGCATTGTTGATCAGGATGTCGACGGCCTTGAACTGGTCGGGAAGTGCGGCGATGGCCGTCTCGACCGCCTTGCGATCGCGTACGTCGAGTTCGATCGTGTGCACGGGCGATTTCAGCTCGCTTTTGAGCCTGGCCAGCCGGTCGCCGCGGCGGCCGGTCAGGATCAGGGAATGGCCCGCGGCAGCGAAACGGCGCGCCATGGCTTCGCCGAAGCCGGCAGTGGCGCCGGTAATGAAGATGATCTTTTTCTGGGTCGCCATGGTTACCTCCCTGTAACTTCTTGCTGCCGTCTTGCGCCGGCCGATCATCGGCCGGTTGCGGGGCCGCGTTCAAGCCGCTTGGCCTCCTGCCACAGATCCTCCATTTCCTCGAGCGAGGCCTGCTGCAGCGTCCGTCCGCCCGCCTGCAGGCTGCGTTCGACATGGCCGAAACGGCGCTCGAACTTGGCATTGGCGTGCCGCAGTGCCACTTCCGGATCGACACCGAGCTGGCGCGCCAGATTGGCCACCACGAACAGCACGTCGCCGATCTCGTCGGTCAGCCGCTCCTTGTCGCGGGCGCCGTCAACCTCGGCCCGCACCTCGCCAAGCTCTTCCTCGACCTTGTCGAAAACCTGCCGCACGTCGGGCCATTCGAACCCGACCCGGGCTGCCCGCTTCTGCAGCTTCTCGGCCCGCATCAGGGCGGGAAGGGCGAGGGCGACGCCGTCGAGGATACTGGGCGAAGCACCGGAGGCTTCGGCCTTGGCGGCCCGTTCGGCGGCCTTGAACTGCTCCCAGTTGCTGGTCTGGGCCTGGGCGCTGTGGATCTGCTGGTCGCCGAAGATGTGCGGGTGGCGGCTGACCATCTTGTCGGCGATGCCCTGGGCGACGGTCTCGAAGTCGAAGGCGGCATCCTCGGACGCCATCTGGGCGTGGTAGACGACCTGCAGCAGCAGATCGCCCAGTTCCTCCTTCAGCCCGCCGATATCGGCCCGGGCGATGGCGTCAGCGACCTCGTAGGCTTCCTCGATTGTGTAGGGCGCGATCGACGCGAAATCCTGCTCGAGGTCCCACGGACAGCCGTTGTCCTTGTCGCGCAGCCGCGCCATCACCTCGATCAGGCGGTCGATGCCGGGCTTGCTGGGATCGGGCGGTGGGACACGGGACATCGGATTCTGCCTGACGGGAAAGGTGGCGAACCATAACGCAGAGCACGGTGGCTAACCAAAGTTGCGGCGCTACAGGGTCAAGCCAGGGATAACTTTAAGATCACATAATATATATTATGGAAAATTGCATATATTGCATTATATCAATCTTTTACCAATCTATTTTACGATCACGCATTATAAGACCCAGCAACGGCAGATACTTCTCCTCCTGGCCGTCCGGCACCCCGAACAGGATCTGATGGCCGCGGCGCTTATCGGTTGGATGCGGCGTCAGCACTTCGAAGATGGCGCGCGGGCCGCTGTCATTGGGCCGCGCCGGCACCGCCTGATAGACGTTGACGATCTGGCCCGTGCTCAACCGCTTTTCGACGATGCGCGCCCGCGGCGCCCGTTGCTGCTGGATGGCGCGCTTGACGGAGGCGTATTCGTCGATGGTCTTCATGCCCTCGAACTCGAGGTCGAGCTGACGGGCAATGATCCGCACGTTCTCGTCGCCCGTGAATGCCGCGCCGCGCTCGCCGTCGTCCATGGCGTACCAGCCCAGCGGGATCGGCAGGGTCAGTTTCGCCGAGGCGAATAGCACCGTGGCGCTGCCCTGCTCCCGGTCGACCGAAATCAGTTCGGCGATGTTCTCGATGTTGTTGTCGACCCAGCGGCGCATGACGAGGCTGTCGTCCTCGGTCAGGGAGCGCGAATCGGTGGCGGTGGCGAAATCGAGATACTTGCCGACCGGCAGGACCAGCGTTTCCTGGGCCCCAGCCGTCGAGGCGGCTGGGATCAAGGCCAGAACCAGCGACAGAAGGGCAAACCAGCGCATCAGGGCACTCCAGACAGGCTCAGGCCTCGATTTCCATGCCATCGTAGGCGGGCTCGACGCCGGCAGGCAATTCGCCCCTTAGCCGCTCGTAGTCGAGGTCGACGTGCAGATTGGTGAGCACCGCCCGGCGCGGCGCCACCCGGGCGATCCAGCTCAGGGCCAGTTCGACATGGGCGTGGGTCGGGTGCGGGGTATAGCGCATGGCATCGACGATCATGGTATCGACGCCGCCCAAGGCTGCGAACGCCGCCTCTTCCAGCCGCACGACGTCGTTAACGTAGGCGATCGGCCCGAAACGCAGTCCCAGGGTCGGAATCGTGCCGTGATCCTGCTCGAAGGGCATGACCTCGATCTGCCCGATCCGGAACGGCCCATCGATTAGTTTGGGACGATAGATCGGGTTGTACCAGCCCGCCTCCTCGCTGCTGAAACAGTACCCGAAGCGGTGACGCAGGATCTTCCAGGTCCGTTCGTCGGCCCAGCCCTCGATCGGCCCCTGGCGCAGCGCCAGAGCCCGCGGATCGTCGACGCCGTGCAGCTGGTCGGCATGCTCGTGGGTCCAGATCACGCCATCGAGGCGGCTGACGCGGGCATCTATCAACTGCTCGCGGCAATCGGGGGAGGTGTCCACCAGCACCGTGGTCGGCCCGTTCTGCACTAGGATGGAGCAACGCCGGCGCCGGTTGCGCGGATTGGTCGGATCGCAGGCCCCCCAGTCGCCGGCGCCATCCTTGCCGCCGACGCGCGGCACGCCACCGGACGTGCCACAGCCTAAGATTGTTACCCGCATTCAACCAAACCGATCTCTAAGCCTGACCCGATATTTTATTGAAAAGACGAAAGAAATTGCTTGTAGTTATCTCCGTCAATTCCGCCATGCCGACGCCCTTCAATTCGGCCACCTTGGCCGCCGTATGGGCAACGAAGGCCGGCTCGTTGCGCTTCCCGCGCTTGGGCACCGGGGCCAGATAGGGAGAGTCGGTCTCGACCAGCAGCCGGTCGAGCGGGATGTCGCGTACGATCTGGCGCAATTCCTCGGCCGCCTTGAAGGTCACGATTCCGGAAATCGAGATATACATGCCCAATTCAATTGCAGTATCAGACACTTGCCGGGATGAACTAAAGCAGTGGATTAAGCCCGGAAAGGGGCCGTTGCCCTGCTCCTCGCGTAGGATCGCGGCGGTCTCGTCGTCGGCGTCGCGCGTATGGACGATCAGCGGCAAGCCGGTGGCCCGCGCGGCGGCGATATGGGCGCGGAAACTGTCGCGCTGCTGCTGGCGCGGGGAATGCTCGTAGAAATAGTCCAATCCTGTCTCGCCAATACCGACCACCCGCGGATGGCGAGCCAGTTCAATCAGCCGGTCGGGGGTGTTCTGCCCCTCCTTCTCCGCCTCGTGCGGGTGCACCCCGACGCTGCACCAGACGTCCGGGAAGCGTTCGGCCATCGCCAGCACGCCCGGGAAGCGCTCCAGGCTGGTGCCGATGGTCAGCATGGTCCCCACCCCCGCCCCGCGGGCGCGCTCCACCACGGCGTCGATCTCCGACGCCAGCTCCGGAAAGTCCAGATGGCAGTGGCTGTCGACCAGCATTACGCCACGTCCCCGGCCTCGACATAGCGCGGAAACACGCCCGCGGGGGCCGGCAGCGCCGTGCCACCCGCCAGCGGCGTGGCGATATCGGCGAAGTTCCGCCGGTCTTCGGGCACCGCCAGCTGGACCAGCAAACGTTCGGCCGCCCCCGGCGTGATTGACTGGGCGTAGATGGCCAGGATGCGGATCGCATCGGCCGCCACGTAGAGCACGGTGCCCATGCGGGCCGGGTCGCTCTTGCGCAGCACCCAGGGCGCCTGCGCGTCGACGTAGCGATTGGCCTCGCCCACGACCTTCCAGATAGCCTCCAACATGCGGTGGACCTGCTGCGTCTTCATCGCCTCGCGCATGTCCGGCAGCGCCGCCTTGGCGGTTTCGATCAGAGCCCTGTCGGCGTCGGTCAGCGGCCCGGGCTCGGGCAGCGTGCCGCCGCAATTCTTGGCGATCATCGACAGCACCCGCTGCGCCAGATTGCCAAAATCGTTGGCCAGGTCCGAATTGATCCGGTTGACCATCGATTCCTTGGAGAACGAGCCGTCGTTGCCATAAGGCACTTCGCGCATCAGGAAATAGCGCACCTGGTCGAGGCCGAATTCGTCGACCATGGCCTTGGGCGTGATGACGTTGCCCAGCGACTTCGACATCTTCTGGCCCTCGATGTTGAGGAAGCCATGGCCGAAGACGCGGCGCGGCAGCTCGATCCCGGCCGACATCAGGAAGGCCGGCCAGTAGATCGTATGGAAACGGATGATGTCCTTGCCGATGACGTGAATGTCGGCGGGCCAGAATTTGCGGAAGGTCGCGCTGTCGACGTCGGGATAGCCCGCCGCAGTGATGTAGTTGGTCAGCGCGTCGAGCCAGACATACATGATGTGGCTCGGATCGCCCGGAACGGGAATTCCCCACTTGAAGGAGGTGCGCGAAACCGACAGGTCGGTCAGGCCCTGCTTGACGAAGTTGGCGACTTCGTTGCGCCGGTAATGGGGCAGGATGAAATCGGGGTTGTCGTCGTAGTGCTTGAGGAGCCGGTCGCCGTAGGCCGACAGCCTGAAGAAGTACGACGGTTCCTCGACCCATTCCACCGGCGCGCCCGATGGCGCGAAGAGCTTGCCGCCCTCGCCCCTGGTCAGTTCGTCCTCGGCGAAGAAGGCCTCGTCACGCACCGAGTACCAGCCGGCGTATTTGCCGAGATAGATGTCGCCGTTGGCCTCAAGCCTCTTCCAGATCGCCTGCACCGAACGGATATGCCGCTCCTCGGTCGTGCGAATGAAGTCGTCGTTGGAGATGTTGAGCAGACGCGTCATCGCCTGGAACTGGGCGGCGATCTCATCGCAGAACTGCTGCGGCTCCTTGCCGTTGGCGCGGGCCGTGCTTTCGACCTTCTGACCGTGCTCGTCGGTGCCGGTGAGGAACATCACGTCGTAGCCGTCGAGCCGCATGAATCGGGCGATCACGTCGCAGGAGATCGACTCGTAGGCATGGCCCAGATGTGGCGGCCCATTGACATAGGAGATGGCCGTCGTGATGTAGAAACGCTTGTCGCCCGACATGGTCCTTCCGGTTCCCCGCCCGTTCCGCGGCGGCGATCAGGGCCGGGCGGCGGCCTCGAGCGCAAGAAAGCTGCCGAGGACAACCTGCTTGCGGTCCAGATTTACGGCGTCGGCGCGAGCGAAAAGTTGGGCGTTCTTTTCCCATACATCCACCCACCGATCAAGGCGGGCGGCCCCGGCCAGGCGCTGGCGCAGCGCGGTGTCGCCGGCCATTACCGAGGCCGCAACGCATCCTCGCGCGCTCTCGTGCACCAGCGTCTCCAGCCACCAGCCGAGCAGGAAGCCGATGGTGCGGAAATCGCCCTCCGCGCCGGCCCGCGCCGCGCGGTCGGCCAGGGCATGCAGGCGTCCCAGATCGAGCGACGGCAGAGTGCCCAGCAGTTCGGCGACGGCGCGGTAGAGATCAAGGCTGCCGGCGGCGGCCAGTTCCAGCGCCCGGCCCGGACTGCCGTCGGCGAGGCCCGCCAGCGCCTGGCGCTCCTCGGCCGACAACTGCGGCAGGAATTCGCCGATCAGCGCGTCGGTCTGCTCGAACGGCAGCGGCTTGAGCGCCAGCTTGCGGCAACGCGAGCGGATGGTCGGCAGCAGCCGGCCGGGCGCGTGGCTGACGACCAGCAGCACCGAATTGTCCGGCGGTTCCTCGAGGATTTTGAGCAGCGCATTGGCGGCGTTGCGGTTCATCTCGTCGGCGGCGTCGACGATGGCGATGCGCCAGCCGCCATCCGACGGCGTCAACCGCAGGAAATGCGAAAGGTCGCGCACGTCATCGACAACGATCTCGCTGCGCAGCTTGCCGGTGCGCTCGTTGGCGGTGCGTTCGACAACACGCAGATCGGGATGCGCTTGAGCCGAGACGCGATGCGCCACAGACGAGTCTGCCGACACCGAAAGATCCGACGGGCCGCCGAACAATCCGCCCTCGCCGCCGCCGTTGAGAAGAAACCGGGCGAAACGATAGGCGAGCGTCGCCTTTCCGATGCCGCGCGGGCCGGTGATCAGCCAGGCATGCGGCAGGCGACCGGACTGGTAGGCGGCGAGCAGCGTCGCCTCGGCCTCGGCATGGCCGGTCAGCGCCAGCCTGTTGCGCGGCAATGGAATATCCATGTCCGCCTCGCTCATGCCGGGGCCTTGACGGTCTGGATCATGGCCATGCGGATGGCGACCTGGACCGCTTCGGGCGAGCCGCTGGCGTCGATCACCATGCAACGTCGCGGCTCGGTACGGGCGATCTCGAGGAACCCCTGGCGCAGGCGACGATGGAAATCGACATCCATGCTTTCATATCGGGTCTCCCGACCGGCGCGACGGGCGGCCCGCGCCAAGCCATGCTCGACGGGAATATCGAGAATCAGCGTCAGGTCGGGTCGAAAGGGACCGACGGCCATCTGATAGAGACCGTCAATCACCTGCAGATCAAGACCGTGCCCGTAGCCTTGGTATGCCTTGGTCGAATCCGCGAAACGGTCGGATATCACCCATTCACCGCGGTCGAGCGCCGGCCAGATGGTTTTCACCAGATGGTCCCGGCGCGCCGCGAAATGCAGAAGTGCTTCGGTCAGCCCGTCCCATCGGTCCGCGTCGCCCTGCACCAGCAGGCCGCGAATCGCCTCGGCGCCCGGTGAGCCTCCCGGTTCGCGGGTGGTCAATACACTGATGCCGCGTTCGCGCAGCCAGTCGCCCAGCAGGCGGATCTGGGTCGACTTGCCGGCGCCTTCGCCGCCTTCGATGGTAATGAACCTGCCGCGCGCCATCGCTGTCTTTTCCGCCCTAGCCGGCGAAACCACAAGCTCCGCTAGCCCTGCGAGCCTAGCAGGAAATGCTTCACCGTCGCCATGATGCGCCCGACGAAGCCCAGTTTCGGCACGTCGGCGGCGGCAATCAGCGGCACCTCGATAACGCCTGCATTCTCGGCCGGTTCGACGATCACCTTGCCGATCCGCTGTCCTTTGACGATCGGCGCCGGCACGGGCCCGTCGTAGATCACCCTGGCTTTCATGCTCGCCTTGGCAGTGCGCGGCAAGGTCAGCACTACGTTGCGCGCCACCGTAAGCGGCACGCTGGCCGCCTCGCCCATCCATACCTGCGCCGAGCCGACGGTTTCGCCGGCCTTGAACGCGGTGAGGTTGTTGAATTCGCGGAAGGCCCATTCGACGAGCCGCTCGGTCTCCTGCTGACGCTGGCGCATGCTGGTCAGGCCGTTGACGACCAGCACGATGCGCCTGTCGCCGCGCTGGACAGACGCGGTCAGACCATAGCCCGCCTCTTCGGTGTGGCCGGTCTTCAGCCCATCGGCGCCCGATACGCGGCCGAGCAACGGGTTGCGATTGTACTGGGTGTCGTAGTCCTGATATTTGAAGCCGGTCTCGGCGTAGTAGCGCTTGTAGTATTCGGGGAAGTCCTCGATCGTGCGCTTGGCGAGAATAGCCAGATCGTGGGCGGTGGTGTGCTGACCCTCAGCCGGCCATCCGCTGGCGTTCATGAACACCGAATCTGTCATGCCGATTTCCTTCGCCCGCTTCGTCATGCGCTCGGCGAAAGCGTCCTCCGTGCCGGAAATTCCCTCGGCGATCACGACCGTGGCATCATTGCCCGAATGCACGATGACGCCGGGAATCAGATCCTTAACCGCCACCTGGCTGTCGAGCGCCACGAACATCTTCGATCCCTGAAGGCGCCAGGCGCGCTCGCTCACACGGAACTCGGTGTCGAGCCTGACGCGGCCGGCCTTCATCTCCTCCCACAGCAGGTAGATGGTCATCATCTTGGCCATCGACGAGGGTAGCATCGGCTGGTCGGCATCCTTGGCCAGCAGCACGGTGCCGGTCGCCAGATCGATCAGATAGGCCTGCTTGGCGGGCGTTTCGATGCCGATCTGGGACGGTGCGATAGGATCGGGCTGGGGCTGCGGTTGCGCGGGCCGGGCCTGCGGCTTCTGCCGCTGCTGCGCCTCGATCGGCAGCGGCGTCAGGGACGAACCGGCAAAGGCCGCCAGTACGGCGAGCAGAGACAAGCCACGCAAAGCCTTCAGCACAGGCACCTCCTCATTGGTGTCATTGTTCGGCCGCCGCAGCGGCGCCGGGTCAGTCGCTGACCACCCGCGCATCGCCATGGCCGGCGGCAATAACCTGCCAGCGGACACTGTCGGCCGCCTCCAGGCTGGCCATCGGCCCGATCCGCACGCGATAGAAATCCCGGCCGCTGACCGAGGTCTGCATGACGTGCGTTTCGCCCAGGCTGGAGAGCTGCGCCCGCAGGCGCTCGGCATTCTCGGCTTGCGAGAAGGCGCCGGCCTGGACGTAGATCGGATAGGACGAGGCGGCTACGACGCCGGTCGAGCCGGCGTGAATCGGCACCGGCCTGACGAGCTGCACGGAAGGCGCCGGCTGCGCCTCGACCGGATAGGTTTTCTGCACCGGCACCGGCGGCAGCGGCGCGGCCTGCACAGGTGCGGTCTGCACGGCCGGCTGCACGTAGTCGGACGCGCTGGCCACCGCCGTTCCGCCGCTGTCGCTACCCGAAATAGCAGCCATCTGCTCGTCGCGGCCGCCGCCCTGCAGGGCGATCTGCTTGACGATCTCGCTTTCGCGGGTCAGCAACTGGACGCGGACCTTGGCGGTGCCCGAAATATGCAACCCGATCTCGCGCGCCGCGCCCTTGGAGAGATCGATGATGCGGCTATGCGCGAACGGGCCTCGATCGTTGACCCGAGCCACGACCTGCTGACCGTTGTCGAGATTGGTCACCCGGACGATCGACGGCAGCGGCAGGGTCGGATGGGCGGCGCTGATGCCGTTCTGGTCAAAACGCTCGCCGCTTGCGGTTTGCTTGCCGTGAAACCCGGGCCCGTACCAGGAGGCGATGCCGACCTCGTCATAGGCCCAGTTCTCGGCCGGATAGTAGGTCTTGCCATCGATGTTGTAGGCGCGGCCCACCTTGTAAGTGCCACGCCCGTCATCGGGGCTGCGGGCGGTCGGCTTGCCCTGCGGCCCGGAACCGCAGGCGCACAGGGTCAGGGCCAGCGCCGTGCTGCCTGCCAATATCCAACCGATGCGTATCGCCTTGCGCATTCGAAACCGACGAAATCTTGTGTTGCCGGGTTAGTAGAACCACATATGTAGTTGAAAATCAATCCTCAATGGCATCCATCAGGTGGCCGACGCCGAGCGCGAAAAACGTCGACCGGTTCCACGCCAGTATGGCGCGATAATTGTCGTAGACGAGAAACGCCCGATCGCTGCCCTGTGGCACCACCATCTGCGCCGATAGTTTGGCGTCCGGCAGATCGCCGCCGTCGAGCCGGCGGATGCCAAGCTTCTGCCATTGGTCGAGGCTGCGTTTGGCATTGCGGTTCGCCTTGGCGTTGAACCCAGGCGGAAGCGATACCTCCCTGCCCCAGCTCTGGCCGGTGCGCCAGTTCACCCTTCGCATGTAGTTGGCGATCGAGGCGAAAACGTCGGGCCGGCTGGTCCAGATGTCGCGTCGACCATCGCCGTCGTGATCGACCGTGAGGCGCAGGAAGTTCGACGGCATGAACTGGCACTGGCCGAGCGCGCCGGCCCAGGATCCCGTCAGTCCCCCCGCCGGCGCATGGCCCTGTTCGACGATCTTCAACGCCGCAATGAGCTCCTGCTTGAAGAACGGGGCGCGCTTGCCGGCCTGAACCAGCGTCGCCAGCGCCGCGACGACCGAATAGTCGCCCTGTCGTCGGCCGAAATCGCTTTCGACGCCCCACAGCGCCACGATCAGCCGCGCCGGCACGCCGTACTGCGCGCCGATCTCCTCAAGCAGCGCCCGATTCTCGCGCAACAGGGCGCGACCGCGTTCGATGCGCGCCGGCGGCGCCACGATGGCGAGGTAGCGTTCGAAATCCAGCTTGGTTTCTGGCTGGCGCTCATAGAGCTCGATGACCCGCGGCAGCTTCTCGACGCCGGCAAAAGCGGCATCGAAGGCGGCCGCCGACACGCCGTGCCGCGTCGCCTCGGTGCGGAACTGGCGCACCCAGCGATCGAAGGCGGCATCGGCGAGAGCCGGCTGGCTCTGCGCGATCAAGGTCAGGACACACGCGAACGGAAGAAGAAACCACCCGGACCGCATTATCTTCATGGCGGGCCGGGGAAGAGAGACTCGGTGTGGCTGGCGGCGAAATAGGCCATCAGACCGATCCATTCGCGCAGGCCGGTCTGCAGCGCCGCAAGCCCGCCAAGAAAATCGAATCCCCAACCGTCGAGCAGGTCGCTGCTGGTAACGTACCCTACAGGATAGGCGATCACGTCCCATTGCTGGGCGCGAAAGGCGCCGACCGCGCGCGGCATGTGACTGGCCGACGTCACGAGCAGCCATTTCTCGCCCTTTGCCGGACGCATTGCCTGCTGGCTGTAGCGCGCGTTCTCCTCGGTGTTGCGCGATCGGTCCTCGAATCGGACGCGTTCGATGTCGACGCCCATGCGCTCCAATGCCGAACGGGCGATCGCCGCCTCGCTCAGCGCGGGGCTGAACAGGCTGCCCGAGCCGCCGGAAAAGATCAGGCGGGCCTCGGGATAGCGGCGCGACAGGTCGGCGAAGGCCGCCAGCCGTACCGAACCGCTGGCCAGCATCACCGGCTCGTCGCGCGACAGGCTAAGCAGCGGCATCAGCCCGCCGCCCAGAATGACGACGCCGTCGACGCGGGCAGGCATCACCGACGGCCGTTCGAAGCGGTTCTCCAGCGCCATCAGCGGCAGGCTGCCGAGCGGCGTTGCCGCAATCAGCACGCTGAGGATGGCCAGGCCGGCCAGCAGCCGGCCGCCCCAGCGTCCCGCCCGCCGGCGCAACAGCAGCCAGGCGAGAACCAGCGCGATGACCAGCAGATTGGCCGGCGCCACAATCATCCAGAGAATCTTGCCGATTTCGAACATGGCGGGAGACTAGCCGATAGCCCCATATTCGTCTGCCGCCTCCGTCATGGGGCGGCAAAAAAGGGACCGGGCGGATCGTCTCCGCCCGGTCGCGGAGACTATTTCTTGCCGGCGGCGTAGTCCTGGCGCGCCTTCTGGATCAGATCGTACAGCGCCTGCGATTCGCCACCGAGGGTCTTAACGTAGGCGGCCTGCCCCGGATAGACCTTGTCGAACCATGCCTTCCGCTGGGCGTCGGTGAGGCGAATCACCTTGCCGCCACCATCTTCGAACTTCTTCATCAGCGGCTCTTCGGCAGCCCGCACCTCGGCCCGCAGCTTGGCGTAGCTGGGCAGCCCGGCCCGGACCGCCTTCTGCTGGTCGGCCGACATTTTCGCCCAGGCTTCCTTGTTGACCACGATGCCGTTGAAAATATGCGTGTGGCGAGTGAGCGTGTAGTTCGGCGCCGACTGGGCCGCCGGCGTCGTCACGTAATAGACGAACGGCAGATCCGCACCCTCGACCAGGTTGGATTGCAGGCCGGGAAACAGCTCGCTGAGCGGCAACTGCACCCCGTTCGCGCCGAGCTGCTTCCAGAAGAAGGCCGAGGCGGGCGACGGCGACACGCGGATCTTGCGGCCCACGACGTCCTCCGGCTTGACGAACGGGGTTTTGCCGACGACGTCGGTCCAGCCGGTCTCGGTGAAGCCCAGCAGCACCAGGCCCTTGGCGTCGAGCAGCCTGGCAAGCGGATCGAACAGCGCCTTGTCGATGACGTAGTCGCCCTCGGCCGGGCTCGACCAGATATAGGGCGTCACCAGCACGGCCGCCTCCGGAATGATCGAAGCCAGCGCGATCATCGACACCACGCCGACCTCGAGCCGCCCGCGTACCACCTGCTGCACCACTTCCTGTTCCGATCCCACGAACTGGAACTCGGCGGTAAAGGCGTTCTTGGTGCTGGCGCCGATACTGTCGCCGACCTGGATATGATGATCGCGCAGCAGGCCAGGCTGCGCCCCGGAAGCGATTTTCCATTTCTCCGCAGCGACCGCAACGCTGCTGATGGCCAATGCCGCAGCTATGGCTGCGGCGATGACAAACCGTTTCATGTTTCCTCCCTCTCGCCGTCATACTGACGAAGCGTTCAGGAATACTACCGTATGAACGCTCATTTACAAACGGCGGGTGACGTTAGGTCCATGACGATTCTGTTGCCACTACAACGTTTTCTCTTCGGTTGCGGGCGAGCATTGGTAGCCGTCATGGCCTTAGCCTCTGTAACACTTGGATTCTTAGCCTCTGCTCTGGCGGTCGAACCGACGCTGACCATCGAGGTCGGCGAACGCCGGATGGTGCTGTCGCGCGATGCACTGCTTAACCATCCCCAGGCTGTGGACGTCGAAGTTTCGGGCGACGTGGCCTATGGCCGAACCATGCGCTATCGCGCCGTGCCGCTGTCGAAGTTGCTGGAGGGTTTTCGTCTGCCGCAGGAAGGCGTGCTCGAGGCGACGGCATTGGACGGGTTCGTCGCTCAACTGCCGCTCGGGCCGGCGATCGGTCGCGGCCGCGCCCGGGCTTTCGTGGCGATCGAACCGAAAATGGCGCCGTGGCCAAAACTGCCCGGCAAGCAGGCCACGGCCGGGCCGTTCTATCTCGTGTGGCAGGTTCCGTCGGCCGATGGCATCGGGCCGGAGCAATGGCCCTATCAGCTGGCGTCGCTGACGTTGGCGCAGACGCCGCGGCAGCGCTGGCCGCAGATCGCCGTTGCAGCCGGGCTCGCCGCCGACCACCCCGCCCGCACCGGCGAGGCGATGTTCGTCAAACACTGCATCGCCTGCCACAAGCTCGACGGCGGCGGCGCATCCGAAGTAGGCCCGGATCTCAACCGGCCGATGAATCCGGTCGAGTATTTCCAGCCTGCCGCCCTGCGTCGCTATCTGCGCGATCCGGCCTCGGTGCGGCACTGGCCGGACCAGAAAATGCCGGGCTTCGCGCCCGAGGCACTGAGCGACGCCGAACTCGACCAGCTCCTCGCCTATCTGCAGCACATGAGCGAGCGACGTCGGCCATGAAGCGAAAGGAGAATTCTCGCATGCGCAAGGCCACACTGCTTTCAGCCTTCATCATCACCGGCCTGTGCGCCACCGTGGCGATGGCGGCCGAGAAATACACCTGGGACGGCTACGGCACCGGCAATTACAGCAAGTGCTTCACCTACGGCATGCATATCGAGTTCGTCGTCGAAGGCGGCATGGCCAAGGGCTGGTGGCAGCAGAAAGACCGCGTCGTGCGGCCCTTCGAGCTGCCGGTCGGCGCCGATGGCAGCTTCGCAGGGAAAATCGACATCGGTCCGGCCGACATGAACGTCAAAGGCACGGTCGGCTCCAGCCCCGAGATCAAGCTGACCGGCTATTGCAATTTCGGCGGACCGCTCAAGAAGGAATAGGCGTCAACCGGTTGCATGCCGGCATCGCTCCCTCAGAAGCGGACGACGATGCTGGCATCGAGGCCGTGATCGGTGAAGCCGGAGCCGAACTGGCCGCTGTAGGAGACGCCGAGCGTGACGTTCTCGACCAGGTCGACGGCGGCGCCGAGGTCGAGCACCGCCGCGTCCCTGGCGATCGGCACGCCGGCGACGTCGAATTCGCTGCCGCCGGCGAAGGCGTGCGCCGCTTTCGGCCTGACATCGCCGAAAGCGTGCCGCCAGCCGGCCATGCCCGTCAGCCGCGCCGTGGTCCCGCCCAACTGGAACTGCGTTTCGGCCCGCAGCCCGATGGTGGTGAAGGTCGTCGACATGTCCTGGCTGTCGGACGACAGCGCTGCCTGCCCGCCCCGCTCGTCATAGCCGTCGGCGTGCAGATCGACATGCGCCACGCCGGCGAAAGGCTCGAAGGCAATGCCCTCGAATCCGATGCGGTAGCCCGCCTCGGCGAACACCTGCCACGTGCGCGCGTCGTAGCTCGAGGAGGGGCTGTCGGCGAAGCCGGTAAAGGCCACCGAACGGTCCAGCTCCAGATCGTGCCACGCCCAGGCCCCGCCGACCCGCAGGCCGAGATTGCCCAGCCTCGTGCCGCCATAGACGCCGACATGCCAGCTGTCGGCCGAGCCGTCCGAATGACGGCGGTCGGCGTCGAAGCCGGTGTTGGCGTAGCCGCCGAAGGCGCCGAGGCGGACAGTGTCCCAGACCCGCGCATCGCCGCCGAGGAAGAAGCCGCCGATCGAGCGGTCGAAGCCGGCCGCGTTGCCATTGCCGTTCCAGTCGCCCCAGGAGCCGAAGCCCCGGCCCCAGAACGTGACGTCGTCGTTGACCCGCCTTTCGGCCGTGCCGGCCTTGTCGGCGCCGACGGCGCCCAGCGCCATGCGCAGCCGGCCGAGCGCCGCCTCGCGCGCGAAGCGGCTGTCCTCGATCAGCGTGCTTTGCACCGAGGCGTGGATCTCGCCCGAAAGCCGGTCGAGCGCCCCCGGCGCCTCTGCGTTAGACAGGTTGACCACCGCCATGTACAGCCCGCCGGACCCGATCGACAGCACCCCGCCGCAGGCGCCGTTCTGGTTGAAGCTCAGGCCGCCCGGACACGTTCCCGCACCGCCGCCGACCAGCGACGAGGTCAGGTAGACGTTGCTGGCATCGTAGCTGTCGACGAAGTCGAGAAAGGCGTAGTCGTCGGTGACGGCATCGAATTCGCCGCCCGGCGCGCCGGCGGTGGCGAAGGTCAGAACAGTGTAGGTCGTCCCGGGCACGTAGGTGGTGCCGTCGTCGGTGCCGTTCTCCGGCGTCACGTGGATCGTGCCGCCGGTGATGGTCGCGGTGCCGGTGACGTTGAGATGATCGCTATTGACGCCGATAGTGTTGCCGCCGTCGTTCAGCTCGACCTCGAAGATCGAGCCGGTCGCGAAGGTGGCGTTGGCGACGGTCAGCGCCCCGATCGAGTTGCCCGGCGCCAGCGTGCCGCCGGCGTTCACGACGGTCGTGCCGGACACCGTGCCGACACCGCCCAGCGTCGCCCCGGAGGCGACAACCGTGTCGCCGCCGCCGAGAAGCGAGCCGTTGACCAGCAGCACTCCGCCATCGATCGCCGTGTCGCCGGTGTAGGTGTTGGCTCCGCTCAGCACCAGCGTGCCGCCTTCCTGCTTGGCCAGGCCGCCCGAGCCGGAGATCGCCACCCCGATCTCGGTGGTGATCCCGGTCCCGACGCGGATATTGGTCGTCGCCGTGTCGGTGACGAGTTCGCCGTTGGCGCCGGAGACCAGCTGATAGCCGGACGTCACGAACTGCATGCCGGTGAAGTCCACCGGCCCCTCGACCGTAACCGTCCCCGCCGTGCCGGCGAAGATCGCGAAGTCTCCCGCCCAGCCGGTGTTGGCGCTGCCCGCCATATCGGTCCAGTTGGTGTTGCCCGCATCGGCGCTCCAGACGCCACTGCCGCCGCGGCCGTTGGCGACGCTGCCCGGCGTCTGGTTGGCGCCGTCCCAGAACTGGTTACCGCCGGCCATCTCGCTGGTAACCACGAGGGATATGACGTCGATGTTCGAGATCACGGTGGAGCGTTGCAGCTCGTAGTCGAAGCCATCGGGCATGTCTCCAAGCAGCAGACCGTTGTCGGTGGTATTCGGGGCGTTGAAGCTGATCAGGGGGTAGAGCCCGTTGCCGAAGCCGGGCAGAGCGGTGACATTGACCGTACCGTCGATGACCGTCTCGTTAAGTGAGTCCCCTCCAGCACGGATCTCGACTTCGCCCGTTGGCGCTCCGAGCTCGAACTCCAGAATTGAACCCGGATTGAGCCTCAAAGAGGAAAATTGCATCGACGTGCCACTCACGACGAGCGGCCCCGGAGCCAGGATTCCGCCATCGGCAACCGTGACCACGCCCAGGTCGGTGACGGTCAAGCCCGTCGTCCGGCCCGCAAGCGTCGCCCCCGACTCGACAAGCACGTCCCCGGAAACGGAGCCGACAATGTTGAGCGTGCCGCCCGCGACCGTGGTGCCGCCCGTATAGAGGTTAACCCCGGAGAGCGTCAGCGTCCCGCCTTCCTGCTTGACCAGGCCGCCCGGGCCGGTGATCGGCGCCTCGATCTCGGCCGTGATGCCGGTTCCCACGCGGATATTGGTCGCTGCCGTCTCAGTGACCAGTTCGCTGGAGACGTTGTTGGTGACCAGCCGGTAGCCCGAGGTCAGGAACTGCATGCCGGTGAACTCGATCGGCGGCCCCTCGATCGAGACCGTTCCCGCCGCGCCGGCGAAGATCGCGAATTCTTCCGCCCAGCCGGCATTGGCGTCGCCCGGCTGGCTGGTCCAGTTCGTGTTGCCGACGTTGCGGGTCCAGACCCCGTCGCCGCCGCGCCCGTTGGCGACGTTGCCCGGCGTCTGGTTGGCGCCGTCCCAGAACTGGTTGCCGCCGGCCATCTCGCTGGTAACCGACACGGTGAGGATCTGGGGCTGCACGAACAGCTGGTAGTCGTAGCCGGCCGGCGAGGCGCTCTCGTCGACCGCAATGCCGTTGTCCGCCACCAGGTTGCCGTATTCCATCAGCTGGTAGATGCCGTTGCCGAAGCCCGGCAGGGCGGTGATCTCGATCGTGCCGTCGAGGGTCACGTCGCCGGACACGCTGATGAAATCGTTCACCCCGCTGCCGACGAACACCGGATCGGCCAGCTCGAACTGCAGCACCGAAGTCTGATCGAGAACGAGCGAGCTCATGTAGAGCGTGCCCGGACTCGCGCCCGGCGCGATGGCGCCGCCATTGCTGACGGTCACAGCGCCGAACGTCCCGGTGCCGCCGAGCGTGCCGCCGGCCACTGTGAAGTCCCGTGTCGTCGCGCCCGAGAAGTTCCACACGCCACCGGTCACCTCGAAGTTCTCGAAGTCCCGGTATTGCTGCGTGCCAGCGCCGGTATCGATGCGGGCGAGGTCGAACGCGCCGCTGCCGCTGCCGCCGAAGGCGAGCGTGTCGGTGCCAGGGCCAGCGAGAACGGTATCCACGCTGCCGGTCGCGGCATTCGAAGTTATGACGAACCCCGGATGCAGTTCGAGCCGGTCGTCGTTCACATTGGTCTGATCGAACGCGATGGCTCCCCCCAGGACACCCCCTCGCACCGTACCGCCGACGACGATAGTGGCGGGGCCGCCCTGCACTCTTACCGCTTGAGCACTGGGGGAGCCGGTAGGTCCGGAAGCAACTTCGCCAAAGAGGTTTAATCTGGTGGCCCCGGTCCCTTCATTGATGACGACGATGCCGGAGCGGTTGGTACTCTCTATGAGGCTGTTCGGGCCCGTGGTGATCTCAACATTGCCGGTCGCTGTCGCATGGGCGTGCACGCTGATGACAGTGGTGCTTGCGCTCCCACCCGAGACATCGCCGTTGACTGTCAATTCGGTCGCACCAGCGCCGCTGTTATCAACGAATATTCCGACCTTTGCTACATCGATGGAGCTGCCCTCCGCCGTCGTCACGCTTACGTCGCCCGTAGCGCCGGCGTTGGTCTGAGACACGCTGACACCGTCAACAGCGGCGTCGACGAGCCCTCCGATCGTGAGTTCCGTTGCGCCGATACCGCCGTTCTCGATTCGAATGCCTCTGGTTCCCGCCTCGATATTCCCGTTCGCGGTGACGCTGACCGACCCGGTGCCTGAGTTGCTGGCGAAGATGCCGTCGTCCTGCGCGTCGATATCGCCGTTCGTGTCGATCGTGATGCTGCCCGGCGTGGCGCCGTCGTCGCCGTTGACCGTGATGGCAAGCCCATGGCCGAACGTCGAGGTGAGCGCAGAAGCATTGTTGTCGACGTAAGACAGCGCGCCGTTACCGGTGATTTCGAGCGCATTGCCCGTGGCCGTGTTGACGCTGAAACCGGTGCCCGTCGAGACGGCGGCGTTGTCCTGGTTCGTCAGGTCCTGCCCGTCGGCGCTGGTCCCGTCGCAGAGAAAGACCTGCCCTCCCTGGTCGGTACAGACCTGCTGCGCGTACGCGCTCCCGGCGGAGGCCGCGAGCCCGCCGATCAGCGCGGCGGTGGACAGCAGCAGCCGACGGCGCCTCGCCCATCTCGCCGTCATCTGCTGGTCCCTCATGGGATGGAGCGTTCCGGCAAATGCGATCTTGCCTGTCCAACCATTTTGCCTGGCCGCCATTGTCTCCCCCATCTACAAAATGTTCTGTGCCCCTACGTCCGGCATGTCAGTACCGCGCGCCAAAATGAGCGCTGCCGGACGGCGATTCACACTAGTCAGGGGATGCCGATCACACATTACCCACATGGGTATGTCGCTGGCGGAAAAGTCGTGGAATGCTGCAGATCACATTGTCTGGAGGATGTGCAGCCGCGCGATGAGCGACAGGACAACCACCGATCTCGATGCAGCCTTTTCCCTGCTGCCGGAAGAGAAGGCTCGTCAGGCCAAGAAGCGGGTGCTGCGGGATCAGGCCATTGGCGGCCCCTTCGCGCTCGATCTCAAATGGTCGGAGCACGAGGTTGGCGGCGCGTTTCTGCGCGGCGGCGTGACCGATCTGGTCAGCCAGGCCACGCGCGTCGTGGCGCATAGCCAGGAAGATCGGGACATTCAGGAACTGGCGCGGCTGGCGACCAGGATGACTCCGCTGGAAGGCGCTCTGGTGGCGATGCCGTCCGGCGACCGCTTTGCCTGGTTCCTGCCCTTCACGCCGACGCAGCCGGACCGGACCGCGACGCGAAAGGTGCGCGGACTGATGGTCAGCGAACCGGTGTTCGGCCAGATGCTCGATTTGATGCAGCCCGAGCGCGGCTTCACCCAGGCCGAACGGCGCGTCATGTTCCAGGTGGTCTCCGGCGTGTCGCTGCGCGATGCGGCCGCTCGCGACAAGGTCACATTCGAAACCAAGCGGGCTCACGTCAAGAGCGTGTTCTCCAGGATGCATTGCTCCAGCCAGCAGGATCTGGTGCGCGTCGTATTGGGGCAGCTCGTCCATCTGCTCTCGGTCAGCGAGGCTACGGTGGCGCATGCCGGGCCCGCGGAGGCTTTCGTCGCCCGCTACCTCAGCGACGATGCCCGGCTCGAGGTGGTGAGGCTGGCCAATGGCCGCATCCTGCGCGTGCTGTCCTGCGGACCGCAGAGCGGCCGCCGCCTCGTCATGATCCACGGCATGATGTTCCCGATCATACTGGCCGGCAGCGCGCGCCATCTCGAGGCAGCCAATATCCAGTTGACCATTCCCATCCGCGCCGGCTTTCTGGAATCGCGGCCGCCGGCCGAGCTCGTCCGTCGCAAGGACTTCATCGACGACGCCTTCGCCGACATGGCGCTATGGCTGGAAAGCGAAGGCGGAGGCGCGGATGTGCTTCTCGGCCAGTCGCTGGGCGGTGCTCTCGCCATTCGCTTCGCCAACCGCTATCCACACCTGGTTTCCAAGCTCATTCTGCAATCGATCAACCTGACGGCCGGCGCTGGCGAGGACGACCGCGCCGGAACGTTCTACGGTGGCCTGAAACGGCTGTCGGGCCGGCCGGAAATCTTCCGGCGCGTGAACTGGGAGTACTACAAGTACTACGCCGACCGCACGACGAGCCGCACCATCCTCTCGCGCCTGTTCGCCGATCTGCCGGTCGACATGTCGGTTCTCGACGGCGAGGCGACGGGGACGGAAGCCTACCGCATGTTCGCCGATCTCTATGCCAGCTCGGTATTCGGCATGAGCGGCGACTTCGACTTCGTCATGAACTCGTGGGAACGCGAGGCGCGCGACCTCGACAAGCCCATCGCTTTCGTGCACGGCGCCGACGATCCGCTGACCAGCCCGTCGGAATTCTCGCGCCTGATCGAGAGCGGCGGCCGCTACAGCCAGCATATAATTCCCGGCGGCGGTCATTTCGTCGCCGCCTCGCATGGCGGTGAGGTCTGGCGGACCGTGGCGGCCGAATTGGACGACGCCCCTTAAAGATCGTCCTCGTCCAGCACGACGGTCGCCTTCTCGCCAACGCTCAGGCGGAAGGTCTTGCCGAGCGGCCCGCCGCGCACCACGCGTCCCTCCGGTCCCCGCTCCTCCCATTCGACGCGCGTGCCGATGCCCCAGTTGCCGTGCGGCAGATGGCGGAAGGCGAAGCGGCCGGTCGAATCGCAGGTGGTCACCCGCCGGTACTGGCTGTAGCGCGGATCCCGTTCGATGCGGCTGTACTTGTGCGTCTTGGCGGCGGCGGCCCCTTCGCGCGTATAGGCGTTGTCGGCCGTCAGCGCCACGAGGTTGCCGGCGCAGGTGCGCAGCTTGCCGTCGCTTCCCTTGAGCATTGCGCGACCGGCAATCGATGCCGACCCCTGGTTCATCGACCAGGCGAAATCCTTGGGATCGAACGGCTCGCGGATGGTGTAGACGCCCTTCTCCTCGCGCGCGGCGAACTGGGTGCAGGCGGCGATGGGGATGAGCAACACCAGAAGGAAAAGCTTCTTCGTCATGCTCGGCATTCTCCCCTGCATCCGGTTCCAAACGCGCCAGACGCGGCGCGGTTCACACCATCGCAGCATCGAGTTGTGGAGATTGTTGGGCATTGCGCGTCTGGCGGATGGGGTGGGATTCGAACCCACGGTGCCCTTGCGGGCACGCCGGTTTTCAAGACCGGTGCCTTAAACCGCTCGGCCACCCATCCGGCTCATTGCGGTGGCGGCATTGATAGCGACGGAGGCGGTGGCGCACAAGGCGCGGCCTCGAAAGACAAACCCCGGCGGTTGCCCGCCGGGGTTTCGATGTTCCGCCGAATGATTGGCTGCCGCCGAGCGGGTTACGGGGTGGTGTTGCCCGATCCCGTCAAACTGACAGCAACGCCAGCCGCACCGGCTGCACCAGCCGCACCGGCGCCGCCGGCCCCGCCATTTGCGCCAGCTGCACCGGCCGCACCAGCCGCGCCGGCGCCACCGTTGCCACCATTTCCGCCAGCCATACCGCCGCCGCCGGCGCCAGCCGCACCGCCAGTCCCGCCGGTGCCGCCAGCCGCCGTGCCGGCCGCACCGCCAGCATCGGCCGTCGCCGTGCCGCCGGTCGCACCGCCGGCATCGGCCGTCCCGGCCGCACCAGCCGTACCGACCGCAGCCGCTGCAGCAGCACCCGGCGCGGCGCCGAAGGTGCCGTTGAAGGTGATGCCGATCGAGCCGTTGACGTAGAAGGCGTTGGCCGTGGCCGTGGCATCGCCGCTGTCGCCGCCGCTGCCGGCCGCGCCGCCCGTACCACCGTCACCGGCCGTGCCGCCGGCGCCGCCATTGCCGCCATCGGCGCCTTCACCGCCCAGACCGCCGGCGCCGCCGGAACCGCCCGAGCCCTGCGCCACGCCGGTGCCGCCATCGCCACCGATGCCGCCATCGCCGCCGTCGCCGGCCGTCGCACCGGCCGCACCACCGGCGCCACCGGTGCTGTCGCCACCCGCACCCGCTGCGCCGCCATCGCCGCCGTCAGCACCGTCGCCGCTCGTGGTCGTCGCCGTTGCCGTCGCGCCGCTGAGGCTGGACGCCGCGTCGAAAGTAGCCGTCGAGGCCGCGACATTGAGGATGCCGGAAGCCGTTGCCGTCGCGACGGCATCGCCGCTCGAGCCGCCGACACCACCGGCGCCGCCTGCGCCGCCGACACCGCCGACGCCGCCCGCACCGCCATTACCGCCAGCGCCCGCGGCACCACCGGAGCCGCCCGAACCGCCAGCGCCGCCGGAACCGCCCTGGAGCGTGCCCGCACCACCATCCCCGCCGTTGCCGCCCAGGCCGCCGGCAGCACCCAGGCCACCCGCACCGCCATTACCGCCAACCGCGTTGCCGCCATCGGCGCCGATGCCGCCATTGCCGCCGGCACCAGCGTCACCGCTGGTGCTGACCGCAGTTGCCACGACATTGCTGCCGTCAAAGTTGGCGAAGCTGCCGCCCGTGACGTTGTCGAGGCTGATGGCCGACGCCGTGGCGATCGCCGTAGCCGCGCCACCAGCGCCACCGGCACCGCCTGCGCCGCCCGCACCGCCAGCACCGGCCGTGCCGACACCGCCGGCACCGCCAGTGCCGCCGGAACCGCCGGACTCGCCCGAACCGGCCGAGCCGCCACTGTCGCCGACCGGCGTGTCGGCGGCACCGCTGCCGCCATTGCCGCCGTCGCCGCCGGCGCCGCCATTGCCGCCAATGCCGCCATTGCCGCCAGTAGCGTTGCCGCCGATGGCGCCATTGCCGCCATTGCCGCCGGCACCGCCCACGCCGCCGGTCGTGACCGCCGTCGCTGCCACGGCGTTGACCGAGACATTGGTCGCCGTCACCGTCGTCACGTTGGAAAATGCGATACCCGAAGCGGTAGCGATCGCCGTGCCGGCGCCACCCGCACCACCGGCGCCACCCGCACCGCCAGCGCCACCGGCGCCAGCCGTCCCGGATTCGCCGGCGCCACCGGCACCACCGTCACCACCTTCGCCGCCATTCGCGCCAGCCAGGCCGCTGCCGGCCGGCTGATCGGGCGAATCCGCACCATCGGCGCCCGAACCACCAGCGCCGCCGTTGCCGCCGGCGAAGTTGCCGCCGATGCCGCCATTGCCGCCATTGCCGCCGGCACCGCCTGCGCCGCCGGTCGTGACCGAGGTCGCGGAGACGTTGTCGATGGTGATATCGGTCATGACGATGTTGGAGGCGTCGACGGCGTTGATGCCGGCCGCGATGGCCGTGCCTGTCGCCGAGCCGCCATTCTGCGTGCTGCCCACGCCTCCATTTTCGCCTGCCGTCGCCGCCGACGAGCTCGAACCGGCCGAGCCGGCATCGCCAGTGCCGGCGCCGCCCGCGACCGGCGCGTTCGCCACATTGGCGGCGCCAGGCATGCCGATGCCGCCATCGACCGCGCCGCCACCGGCACCGCCGGTGAGGACCGCGGTCGCGGCGACGTCGGCGATCGAAACGTTGGTCAGGGTCACGCCATCGGCACCCTGTATGTCGATGCCAAAAGCTGCAGCTGCTCCGGTCACCGATTCGCCCGCCAGTCCGAAGCCGCCAGGGGCCCCAGCCGCAACGACAGTGCTGGTCATGGTCGAGATGTTGACGTCCTGCACCAGCACGTTGGTGACGCCGTTGTAGCGGATGCCGGTGTTGCCCGCCGTGATGTCCACGCCCTTGATCTGCGTGTTGCTGCCGGCGGTGATGATCGCCGCCGTCATGTCGCCGCCCGTGCCGACGATCTGCGCCGGCGTCATGGCCGAGCCGTCAGGCGCGGTGAAGTTCGCCGTATTGCCCGAGAACGAGCCCGTCAGGTTGACCACGGCGCTGTCGCCCAGCAGAACCTGGCTGTCGGACAGCACGATGCCGTTGGCGTCGGTGTTGAGCCCTGCGCCCATGCCGTCGTTGCGGACCGCGATGATCGCCGCCTGGCCGCCGGCATTGGCGATGGCCTGCTCGATCGTGGTCGGCGCCGCATCGGTGCCGGCCGTGCCAGCGCCCGTCGTCGAGGCGAACTGAACCGTCTCGATCGGCGTCATCGACGCGTCGAGCGTCGCGAACACCTGCTCGACCTCGATCGACGCGCCAACCGAGCGTTCGGCGAAGAAGATGCGGTCGCGGTGCACCGGATCGGCCATGCGACGGCTGGCGTCCATCGCCGACGTCGACGAGCGGCCGCGGCTGCCCAGCGCGAACGCCACACGAACGCTGGCGAAAGCGTCGAAGTCCTCCTGCTTGTCGTAGCGCGCCTCGCCGCGCAGGCTCACCGACATGCCAGGCATCGAAGTGGAAAGGTCGCCGAAGCGTACTTCGACGCCGCCCTTGCCGCCCCAGATCGCATCGTAGTTCTTGCCGCCGTGGTTGAACGGCGTGCCGTCGAAATTGTCGTCGATGTCCTTCGACGGAAAATAGCCGTAGCCGCCGGCGTACAGGCGCAGTTCGCTGGTGCGGTTGGCGTTGAGACCGAAATAGCGCCCGATCTCGGCTTCGAAGCCATGCGCCGCGCGCTCCCACTTCTCGCCCCCGACGCCGACCAGCATCCCGATCGTGTTCGGCGTCGGCATGACGATCGTGCCGTCCATCGAACCGTCCCGGCCTTCGCCGCCCTTACGCTTCTGGTCGTCGGTATCGACGA
>JBFWZG010000006.1:0-18746 GCA_050185515.1 Reyranellaceae bacterium | reverse complement strand
TCCCACTTCTCGCCCCCGACGCCGACCAGCATCCCGATCGTGTTCGGCGTCGGCATGACGATCGTGCCGTCCATCGAACCGTCCCGGCCTTCGCCGCCCTTACGCTTCTGGTCGTCGGTATCGACGAAATAGCCGGTCAGCAGGAAATCCCAGTTCAGGCTCTTGGCCTCGAGGCCCACCGCCCCGCGCCAGGCGTTGTTGCCGTCATCCGACCAGCCCATGCCGATCGAGGCGTTGATGCCCAGCATCCAGTTCGGACCGGTGAGGAAGCGATAGCCGAAGCCGGCGTCGACGTCCGAATTCTTCGTGCCGCCGAAGCCGCGCGCGAAGCCATAGACCACCGAGTTTGCCGCGCCGCCGAACGGCACCCAGATCTCCGCTCCGGCGCCCACGCCGCGGGTGCCGCCTTCGGCGCCGATGCCGATCCAGGGGCTGTAGCCCGATCCCTGCGCCATGACGCTCTGGCCGTAAAGCAGAGCGAGCGCGGAAGTCGTCCCGAGCAGGACGTAGCGCGCGCGGGCATTGAGACGGGTCGCAGCTTTCGGTTGAGCAACGCTCGACATGGATATTCCCCCAGGAGATCAGAAAAAATGCAGTTCGGCGTGTAGATTGCATTAATCATGAATGCTGAGGCAAGCCCAGAAGCAGTCCTTCTACAAAATCTGGGGTGTGTGGCAAAATGAACACTGAGTCCGTGGCTGCGGAGTACTAAAACAGCCATTCCTCATGCAACTGACGAATTTGGTCATTATTCCAATACCGTATTAGCGGATATTACGTACATACCTTCGTACTACATATGGTCGATGGTTGAAGGGTCGCGAGACAAGACGTAATTTCGTTACGAGTTCCTCGTTTCACCCAGTTGCAGAGAAATACTCCGCAGAATCTC
This sequence comes from Reyranellaceae bacterium, assembly GCA_050185515.1. Classification (GTDB taxonomy): domain Bacteria; phylum Pseudomonadota; class Alphaproteobacteria; order Reyranellales; family JAQSWP01; genus JAQSWP01. The sequence goes on along the minus strand of JBFWZG010000006.1, from coordinate 17,854 downwards.
GGCTCGGAACAACCCATGATCGAACAAAGCCCTTTTCTGAGTCGGACATTGAGGTCCCTGTCCATGCTCGCCACCTCCGTCTGTTAAGGTCTGACAAAGCCGGCAGGAAAGGTGATGGGAATGATGGTCGTGGCACACAAGGAAACCGAGGCCGATGGCGCGAGGGCCGTCATAGGCCAGCCGGTCGACCACCTGCCGACACCCTGCCTGTTGCTCGATCAATCCGTTCTTGCGGCCAACCTCGCCCGCATGAGCCGGCGGGCGGCAACCCTCGGCGTGGGCCTGCGACCGCACCTAAAGACCGCCAAGTCCGCCGAAATTGCCCGTCGCGCCACCCGGAACGAGGCCGGGGGCATCACCGTGTCGACCCTGGCCGAGGCGCGCTACTTCGCCCGACACGGCTTTGGCGACATTCTCTATGCCGTCGGCGTAGCGCCTACACGGCTCGATGAGATCGCGAACCTGGGTGCACACGGCGTGGACCTTAAGATCGTGCTCGATTCTGCGGTGGTCGCTCAGGCCGTTGCCGGCCATCCGGGCAGGTTTTCCGCGTTCATAGAACTCGACAGCGGCGCTCATCGTGCCGGCGTTGCTGCGCGGTCCCCGGATCTGCTGGCAATCGGTCGGCTGTTGCACGAGGCCCCGCGCGTCTCCCTGCTCGGCGTGATGACCCATGCGGGCCATTCTTATCATTGCCATTCCACGGAGGAAGTCGTCCGCATCGCAGAGGACGAGCGCCGCACGGCCGTCGAGGCGGCCGAAAGCCTCCGGCGCGCAGGCATCCCCTGTCCGATCGTCAGCGTCGGCTCGACCCCGACCGCCATGCACGCCCGTTCCCTCGAAGGCGTAAGCGAGATGCGGCCGGGCGTCTACATGTTCAATGATCTCGACCAGCTGGCGCTGGGCTCCTGCCAGCCGGACGATCTCGCCCTCACCGTTCTGACGACCGTGATCGGACAGTACCCTGTACGGAACCAGGTGCTGGTCGACGCGGGGGCGCTCGCCTTGTCCAAGGACATCAGTGCCGGCGAGTTCATGCCGGAAGCGGGCTTTGGCACCATCGCGGGTTTATCCGGTCTCAGCGTGACCGACGTCAATCAGGAGCACGGCTTCGTCGGCGGCCGCACGCCCCTGCCCTTCGAGCGCCTCGGGATCGGCAGCCGTCTGCGCGTGCTGCCCAACCATGCCTGCATGACCGCCGCCGCCTACGACCGGTACTACGTGGTCGATGCCGCCTTGGACGGCGGCGAAACGGTTGTCGATGTCTGGGATCGGGTAAACGGCTGGTAGACACGGCCGCTGTCTGGGCCGCGATCACAGAACCGCCCCTCCGCTTCGGTATCATTCCACCGTGTTCAAAACGGCGGCAAAAATGGCCTCAATCAGGCGATTTTTGGAACCCTACCCCGCCATGTCCTGTTGCGTGGGTGAAGCAGTACAGCGACAGGGCCGATCACCATGCACAGCATCATCTATATCGTGGGCGTCATCGCCATCATTCTGTTCATTCTGTCGCTGCTCGGCGCGGCTTGAAGGAGGATCCGATGGTAGCGATTTCCGATCCCGGCCCCGGCAGGGCCGACAGGGAACACGGCAAGACGGAAAAGATGGGCGCCGCACTCGATCGCGAAGTCTCATCCGCCAAACAGGAAGCAAAACGGACCGGAGAAGCGATCCGCGGCGCCGCCGGCGAAGCGTCATCCGCGGTGGGCAGGAAGCTCGGCGACAAGGCGGAGGAAGGAAAACTCGCCCTCGCCGACGGGCTGGACGATTTCACTGCCGCCATCCGCAAGGCGTCGGACGAGCTGGGCGAGCGCAACCAGTCGACGGCCGCGCGGTTGGTTCGGGAAGCCGCCAGCGGCCTCGAAGACGTGGCACATTCTGTCAAAGGCAGGAGCCTTCAAGAGCTGACGCATTCCGTCGCCGATTTCGCTCGTCAGCGGCCGGTAGCCTTCCTGGTGGGCGCCGCACTGGCGGGCGTCGCGCTCGGACGGTTTGCTCGGACGTCCTCTCCGCGGCCGGAAGACGAAGATGGAGGACAACATGGCTATTGATTATCGCGAAAGCCGTTCCTTCACGGAATTGGTCTCGGATCTGGTGCGCGAAGCGCGCGAACTGTTTCGCACCGAAGGCCGGCTGATACGCAGCGAAATCTCGGAGAAGCTGGCGCAGATCCAAGTAGCTGGCGGCGCGTTGATCGGCGGCGCGATCTGCCTTCTTGTGGCGCTGGTGGTGCTTGCGCAGGCGGTCGTCATCGCCCTGACAGCATACATGGAAGCCGGCTGGGCCGCGTTAGTTGTTGGCGTCGCCTTCGCCGTAATCGGCGTCCTGTTTCTCGCCAAGGCCCGGAGCAACCTCAAGCCATCGAACCTCGCGCCGGAACACTCTGCCGAGCAGCTGCGGAAGGATGGTCGGCTGGTCAAGGAGCATGCCAAATGAGTACTGATACCGAACGGCTGGCGCAGGAAGCCGAAGCCCATCGCAACAGGCTGGATGCCACTTTGGACCAGCTCCGTCAGAAGTTGTCGCCCGGCGCCATTGTCGACGAGACAACGGCCTATCTGCGCGACGGCAACGGTGCGCAACTGGCTCGCAATTTCGGACGGCAGGTGCGCGACAACCCCATAGCTCTCGGTCTCGTCGGCGCCGGTATTGCCTGGCTCTTCATGGGGTCGGGGGTACGGCGTGGAGCCCGCGAGCTTCGGGACCGCTACGACGAATGGTCGGACGAACGCGGCCGAGACGACGACGATCACGAAGTGTACGTGGACGATTATGCAGCCAACTACACCGCTGACGCTTATCTGACCAATACTGACGAAATCCCCGATGACCGAGGCCGGCGCCGGAATGCCGCCGCTTCGGACAATGGGGATTCGAATGACGGCCAGGGAAGGGTCGGGCTCCGCGACAGTGCGTCGGGGATCGCCTCTGACGTAAAGGATCGGCTGCACTCTGCCAGCGAGGCGGTTTCTGACTCGGCAAGCGCCGCCGGCGATCGCCTTCGCCACACGGCGGACGAAGCGCGCGATGCCGCCCGAAGAGTCGGACGTGCTACGCGCGGCGCTAGCCGGTTCATCAGCCGCGAAAGCAGCCGTCTGGGTCACAAGGCGCAGCGCAGCTTCATGAATACGTTGCAGGAGGAGCCGTTGATCGTGGGGGCTATCGCCGTCGCCATCGGTGCTGCGATTGGCGCCGCCTTCCCATCCACCCGGGCGGAAGACCGCGCCGTTGGACGGGTTCGGGACCGACTGCGGGACGATGCGATCGACTACGGCAAGGATGCCGCGAGTCGCGCCGGACATTTGGCGAAGGAAGCCTATCGCGCGGCCGATCGTGCTGCCGAGAAAGAAGGCCTGAAACCGGATGGCGAGAAGACCCTGGCGGAGCGCGCATCGTCGGTCGCCACTTCGGCCATCGATGCGGCAAAGGACGATGCCAGGAAGCAGGATCTGGGCTGAGCCTACGCAATGATTTCCGACGCATCGAGCGGCAAAGGCGCCGCTGGCGCATCGCGGCGGGAGACGACGACACTCGGACGCTCAATCGTGCCTTTGGTCGCGATGGCGGCGCTTGCAGCGGTATGGGTGCGTACCAGGTCGACTGATTCGGCATCGGAGGCTACGCGAGCCGACAACGACGCCGTCCAGGTCCGAGATACGGGCTGGCCGAGACTGCAACGCGTCGTCGTTGACACGTACAAGCGATTTGCCAGAGATCGAATCGTTCTCGTCGCCGCAGGGCTGACTTTCTTCGGCCTGCTGGCGATTTTTCCCGCCATCACGGCGATGGTATCGATCTATGGGCTGGTCAGCGATCCGACGGCGGTCCGGGAGCATGTCGATCTGCTTGCCGGCGTATTGCCGGGCGGAGCGATGGAGATTCTCAGGGAGCAGCTCGATCGCCTTGTCTCCCAGGATCGTGCGGCACTCGGGTTCGGTCTTGCGCTCAGTCTGGCGGTCGCCTTTTGGACCGCCAATGGTGGAATGAAATCGCTGTTCACTGCTCTCAACATCGTTCACGACGAGGACGAAGGCCGCGGCTTACTTAAGCTTACGTTGGTCACGCTCGGCTTCACTGTCGCCATGGTGCTGTTTTTCGTCACCGTGCTGGCCGTTATCGTCGCCCTGCCGCTGGGCTTGCAATGGGTCGGCCTGCAGGCGGATTCGCTGCTGCTTGTTCGCTGGCCCCTGCTTTTGGCGGTCGTAGTGCTCCTGCTGGCCGTGGTGTTCCGCTACGGGCCAGACCGTCGAAATCTGCCCTGGAGAGGCGTCGTTTGGGGGGCAGTGGTCGCGTCAGTTTTGTGGTTGGCCCTCTCCATCCTGTTCTCTTGGTACGTGCAGAACTTCGGTAGCTACAACAAGACCTATGGTTCCCTCGGCGCCGTCATCGGCTTCATGACCTGGATGTGGCTGTCCTGGATCGTCATCCTCCTGGGCGCGGAACTGAACGCTTCACTGGAGCGCGAGGGCCACGCGGACGACGCAGGGTAACGGGCTACATCGAGTTGCTCGAGTGACCGCCGTCGACGACGATGTTGCTGCCGGTCATGAAGCGTGAGGCGTCGGACGCCAGCAACAGCAAGGCGCCATCCAGGTCGGAGGGCACGCCGATGCGCTTCTGCGGCACCCGCTCGATCAGCCGCTTGCCGCCAGACGTGCTCCAGAAGCTGCGGTTGAGATCGGTCTCGATATAGCCGGGCGAGATCGCGTTGACCTGAATGCCGTAGCGCGCCCATTCCATCGCCAGAACCGTCGTCAAATGCAGGAGACCGGCCTTCGCCGCCGAATAGGCTGCGATATGGCCAATGGCGCGCATGCCGGTGATCGAGGCAATATTGATGATGCGGCCCGGCTTGCTCGCCGCGACGAGCGTCCTGGCGGCGGCCTGCGCCACCAGCCAGGCGCCGCGCAGGTTGGTGTCGACCACCTCGTCCCAGTCTTCCTCGGTGGTCTCCAGCGGCGCGCTGACCTTCGAGATGCCGGCGTTGTTGACGACGATGTCTGGCGTGCCCAGCGCCTGCTCCGCCGCCTTGAAGCCCTCGCGCACCGACTTGCCGTCGACCACGTCCATCGTCACGGCCGCCGCCTTGCCGCCCGTCGCCTCGATCGAGCGCACCAGTTCCTGGAGCTTGTCGGTGCGGCGCGCCGCGACCACGACGGCAGCGCCCTGCCGCGCCAGAACCTGCGCGAAATGATTGCCAAGTCCCGTCGAGGCGCCGGTAACCAGCGCGACGCGGCCGTCAAGTTCGAACATGCTCCAACCCCTTCCAATCGGCACAAGCGCCGCAAACGGCGCACCGTTGCACAAATCCGTCGCAGGCCTCAAGGTTCGCGCCGAACATGAAACAGCCCCTGACCGCAGCGCAGAATTCGCCGTCGCATTCCGCAACGCCCTGGTTCGATATCGCCCTGCTGCTCAGTGCCGGGATCGTCGCTGCGTTCCATGTCGGGAAGGTGCCGCCATCCCTGCCGCTGCTCCGCGCCGAACTCGGTTTCGGCCTCACCACTGCCGGGTGGGTCCTCTCGACAGTGAACATCGTCGGCATGAGCATCGGCATGGCGGCGGGGCTGCTGGCCGATCGCATCGGCGCCCGCCGGCTTCTGCTCGCGGGTCTGGCGCTGCTGGCGATTGCCGACGTCGCCGGCAGCCTGGCGGAGGAAGTCTGGGCCATCATCCTCGGCCGATTTCTCGAAGGCATCGGCTTCTTCGCGGTCGTGGTCGCCGCGCCACCCGCGATCCTGCACTTGACGATCGCGCGCGATGCCAAGCTCGGCATGGCGTTGTGGAGCACCTACATGCCGGCAGGCACCGCGATCATGATGGTGATTGCGCCATTTCTTCTGCAGTCGATCGGCTGGCGCGGCCTGTGGCTGGTCAACGGGGCGCTCGCCATACTGTGCCTGCTGGCGCTGCTGTTTCGCGGACGTCCCGCAACGGGGATCAGCCATTCGCGCATTGATGATTTGTGGCAATCGGTTCGAGCGACCCTGGGCGACAGAGGCCCGTTGCTGCTCGCTCTGTGCTTCGGCACCTACACGTTCTGCTGGATGGCGCTGGTCGGATTCATGCCGACCTACATGATCGAGCAACGCGGCATCGGCGCCGGTACGGCGGGGCTGCTAACCGCCGCCGTGGTCGCCGCCAACATCGTCGGCAATCTCGGCAGCAGCCCACTGCAGGCATTGGGCATGTCACGCTGGTTGCTGATTGCAGTCGCTGTCTCGACCATGGCGATCACTGCTGTGATCGCCTTCGACGAATCGCTGGCCGATATCTGGCGCTACCTCGCCTGCGTTGCCTTTTCAGCTGTCGGCGGACTCGGTCCAGGTGCCCTGTTCGCCAGCGTGCCGCACAATGCCCCCCGCCCGGCGCTGATCGGCACCACGAGCGGCCTGATGATGCAGGGATCGAACCTTGGCAGCACGCTTGGACCGCCAGCCCTGGCTCTGATCGTCACAGCGCTGGGCGGCTGGCAGCAAGGCGCATGGCTGCTTTGCGCTGTTCTGGCGGCAAGCGCAGCCGGCGCTTTCCTGCTAGGCCGCAGCGAGGCGGCCCGTCGCACTTTGGCGTGATGCGCGCTTTGGCGGGCCGCAATCCTGGCCTATAATGGTTGTATGTACGTCGATATCGTTTCAGACACGATCTGCCCCTGGTGCTTCATCGGCAAGCGCCGCTTCGAGGCTGCGCTGGCGCAATCCGGCCGCAACGACATCATGGTCGCGTGGCGGCCGTTCCAGCTCAATCCCGACATGCCGGCCGAAGGCATGTCGCGCGACGCCTATCTGACGGCGAAGTTCGGCAACACAGAACGCATGCAGAAGATCTACGGAGCGATCGCGGAGACCGGCAAGGGCGAAGGCATCGATTTCCGCTTCGACCGCATCGTGCGCACCCCCAACACGCTGGCGTCGCACCGCCTGGTCAAGTACGCCGCGAAACTCGGCCATCAGGACCAGATCGTCGAGGCGTTGTTCACCGGCTACTTCATGGCCGGCCGCGACGTCGGCGACATCGAGGTGCTGGCCGACATTGCCGGCGAAGTCGGTCTCGACCGCGAGGAAGCTATCAATTACCTGAGCAGCGCCGAGGACCGCGACGAGGTCGCCGCCGCCGACGTCTACGCGCGGCGGCTGGGCATCAACGGCGTGCCCTGCTTCATCGTCAACCGCAAGTACGCGGTCTCGGGCGCGCAGCCGCCGGAAGCGTTCCTGCAGGTGTTCCAACTCGCCGATCAAGACGAGAAGGAAGAAGCGCAGCAGGTGACGCCGGCCTGATCCGTTATCTTGACTTGCCTTCTAACGCCGCCAAGACTTGGCGGCGTTTTTCGTTGGGAGAGTTCAATGCCGTTGCCCGCCGTTCTGCAAGGCCGCCTGTCGATCCCGGTGGTCGGTTCGCCGATGTTCATCGTCTCGACACCCGATCTGGTGATCGCTCAGTGCAAGGCTGGGGTGGTCGGCTCCTTCCCGTCGCTGAACGCGCGCCCCGTCGCGCTGCTGGACGAATGGCTGGCGCAGATCGGCGAGGAGACGGCAGCCTTTGCCAAAGCCAATCCCGGCAGGCCGGTGGCGCCGTTCGCCTGCAACCAGATCATTCACCGCTCCAACTCCCGACTGGAACAGGACCTGCCCCTGTGCATCAAGCACAAGGTGCCGATCGTCATCACCTCCGTCGGCAACCCGACCGACATCGTCAAGGAAGTCCATGCCTATGGGGGCGTCGTCTTCCACGACACGACCACCATCCGCCATACCGAGAAAGCGATCGAGGCGGGTGTCGACGGCGTCATTCTGGTCTGCGCCGGCGCCGGCGGTCATGCCGGAACCCTGTCGCCCTTCGCGCTGGTGCGTCAGGTGCGGCGATTCTGGAAAGGGACCTTGCTGGTCGGCGGTGCGATTTCCGACGGCGCCGCGGTGCGCGCCGCGCAGGTGCTGGGAGCCGATCTCGCCTATGTCGGCAGCCGCTTCATCGCCACCAAAGAGGCGAATGCCGTTGCCCAGTACAAGCAAATGCTGATCGACAGCGGCGCCAAGGACATCACCTATACGCCGGCCTTCTCCGGCGTGCCCGCCAATTATCTCACCAAGTCGATCATCGATGCCGGTCTCGATCCGGCCAACCTCAAGCCCAAGGGCCATGTCGACATGGATCTCGGCACCCGGCCCGACGACAACGAAAAGAAGGTCAAGGCCTGGAAGGACATCTGGTCGGCCGGCCAGGGCGTCGGCTCAATCGATGACGTGCCGAGCGTGGCCGAACTGGTCGAACGGATGACCCGCGAGTATCGCGCCGCCGTCGACACCGACCGTGCCGTGGCGGCGGAATAGCCCGAGACAGCAATCCGCTCTAGCGCCGGTACTTCGGCATTGGCGGCTTGATGAAGCGCGGCTTGGCCGGTGGTGGCGGCGGCGGTGCTGACGTCGGTGGCGGCGCCGGCGGCGCCTTGGCCAGTTCGGCCAGAGTTTTCAATACCGCATCTATGGCGTCGAGACTCTGGTGTTCCTCGCGCCAGCTCGCATCGACCACGATCTTCTGATCGGGACGCAGCCGGAAGGGCGCGCCGGGTTTGGCTGCAAGCGCCATCAAGGCGAAGGGGTTAGCGAACTCGTTGCGCCGGAAGGCAATCACCGCGCCCTTGGGCCCGACGTCGATCTTCTCGACATTGGCGGCGCGGCACAGCAGCTTCAGTCCGACCGTTCGCACCAGATTGTCGACTTCCGGCGGCATGGGGCCAAAGCGGTCGATCAATTCCGCCACGAAGGCATCGATCTCGCTGGCCTGCTGCAGGCCGGATATCCGCCGGTACAGCGCAAGGCGCACGCCCAGATCCCCGACATAGGTGTCAGGAATCAGCACTTCCATGCCGAGATTGAGCTGTGGCGACCATTCGTCCGTGGTCGGTTCCTTGTCGCCGCCCAGCTTGGCCGCCGCCACGGCCTCCTCCAGCAGCTGCTGATAAAGCTCGATGCCGACTTCGCGGATATGCCCCGACTGTTCCTCGCCCAGCAGGTTGCCGGCGCCGCGAATGTCAAGGTCGTGGCTCGCGAGCATGAAGCCCGCCCCCAGCGTGTCGAGCGTCTGCATCACTTCCAGCCGCTTCTCCGCCGTGCTCGACAGAACGCGATGCGGCGGCACGGTCAGATAGGCGTAGGCGCGCGTCTTGGACCGGCCGATGCGGCCGCGCAGCTGGTAGAGCTGCGCCAGGCCGAACATGTCGGCGCGATGGATGATCATCGTGTTGGCGCTGGGAATATCGAGGCCGCTTTCGACGATGTTGGTCGACAGCAGCACGTCGAAATTGCCCTCGATGAAGGCCTGCATTGTCTTTTCCAGCTGCGTCGCGGGCAGCCGTCCATGCGCCATGGCGAACTTCACCTCCGGCACCAGTTCGCGCAGCTGGCCGGCCAGCGTTTCAAGATCCTCGATGCGCGGACAGACGTAAAAGCTCTGCCCGCCACGATACTGCTCGCGCAGCAGCGCCTCCCGCACCGCCACAGGATCGTAGGGCATAACGAAGGTGCGGACGGCCAGGCGGTCGACCGGCGGCGTGGCGATAAGGCTCATGTCGCGCACGCCGGTAAGAGCCAGCTGCAGGGTGCGTGGAATGGGCGTCGCCGTCAGCGTCAGCACATGCACGTCCGCGCGCATCTCCTTGAGCCGCTCCTTGTGCGCGACGCCGAAATGCTGCTCCTCGTCGACGATCAGCAGGCCGAGGCGCTGGAATTCGATGCTTTTAGCCAGCAGGGCGTGCGTCCCAACGACGATGTCGATGCTGCCTTCGGCGATGCCCTTCTTCACCAGCGCCGCCTCCTTGGCGGAAACCAGCCGGGAAAGCTGCGCGACGCGCATCGGGAAGCCGTCGAACCGGGCGGTGAAGGTGCGGAAATGCTGGCGCGCCAGCAAGGTGGTCGGCACCACCACAGCGACCTGGAAGCCGCTCGCCGCGGCCACGAACGCCGCGCGCAGGGCCACCTCGGTCTTGCCGAATCCGACATCGCCGCAAACCAGACGGTCCATCGGCTTGCCCGAGGACAAATCGTTCATGACGTCGGCGATGGCGTTGAGCTGGTCGTCGGTCTCGGCGAAGGGAAAGCGGGCGCAGAACTCGTCGTAGATGCCGGCCGTCGGCGCCATCGGCTCGCCGCTGCGCACCGCACGCTCGGCGGCGATCTGAATCAGCTTGTCCGCCATGTCGCGAATGCGCTGCTTCAGCCGCGCCGCCCTGCCCTGCCAGGCGGCGCCGCCCAGCCGGTCGAGCTGGGCGCCGGCCTCGTCCGAGCCATAGCGACTCAGCACATCGAGATTCTCGACCGGCACGAACAGCTTGTCGCCCCCGTCATAGACCAGGCTGACGCAGTCGTGCCGGGCGCGCTGGATCTCCAGCGTCACCAGCCCAACGAAACGGCCTATGCCGTGCTCGCGATGCACCACCAGGTCGCCCTCGGCGAGCGTCGACGCTTCGGCTATGAAGCGCTCGGACGGACGACGTTTCTGCGGCGGACGGATCAGCCGGTCGCCCAGAATGTCCTGCTCGGAGATGAGTTCGAGGTCGTCCAGCACGAAGCCGTTGTCGACCGGCAGCACCGCCAGGCCAACGGCGCCGGTCGGCAGCTTCTGCGCCGCGGGCCAGTCGGCTACGGGCGCCAGGCCCTGCAGCCCGTGCTCGGAGAACAGGTGCTGCAGCCGCTCAGCCGAACCCTGCGTGTAGCCAGCGAACACCGTGCGCCGTCCCTTCGACTGCGCCGCATGCACCGCACTCGCCACGGCGTCGAACAGGTTCAGGTCACGGCGCGCACGAGCGGCTGCAAAGCCCTCGTGCCGGCGACCGCCCAGATCGATGCTGCGACCCTCTCCACCTTCCACCGCGAAGGGCCAGAACTGCATGGAATTACGCTCGCCGACCGCCGCCTTCCACTCGCTCGCGTCGAGATAGAGCAATGCCGGCGGCAACGGTCGATAGTCCGGCGTTTCACGCGCCTTGAGCGCCCGCTGCATCATGGTGGCGCGCGTCTCGTAGTAGTCGGCGATCAGTTCCAGCCGGGCGTCGCGCGCTTCCGTTGTCTGATGGTCGAGACTGATGATGGCGTCCGGCAAATAGTCGAACACCGTTTCCAGACGCTCGCAAAACAGCGGCAGCCAGTGCTCGAGCCCGGGATGGCGCCGGCCGGCGCTGATCGATTCGTAGAGCGCATCGTCGGTCGCTGCGCCGAACAGCTCGCGATATTTCAGACGGAAACGGGCGATGCTGTCTTCCGTCAGCAGCACCTCGCTCACCGGGTTGAGGGTCACCCGCTCAAGCGTCGCCGTCGTGCGCTGACTCATGGCATCGAAGCCGCGCATGTTTTCCAGCGCGTCGCCGAACAGGTCGAGCCGCACCGGCTCGGCGCTGCCCGGCGGAAAGACGTCGACGATGCCCCCGCGCACAGCGAACTCTCCCGGCTCCATAACCGTGTCGCTGCGGCCGTAGCCATTGTCGGTTAGATGCCGGGTCAGCGCGGCAAGGTCGACGCGGTCGCCGGCCTTGAGGGTCAGTCCTGCATCGACAAAGACGTCGCGCGGCGGCACACGCTGCAACAGTGCGCCTACCGAGACGATGACGATGCGGGCCGGGCTGGCCGGCGGTTTGGGCTGCGCCAGCCGCGCCAGCGCGTCGAGCCGCTGGCTGACGATGTCGGCATGCGGCGACATGCGATCGTAGGGCAGGCAATCCCAGGCCGGCAGGCCGATCACCTCGCGCCCCGGCGCGAAGAAGGCCAGCGCTTCGACCAACCGTTGCAGCCGGTTGCCGTCGCGGGCCACATGCAGGATATCGCGCCCGCCCGACTGGCGTGCCAAATCGGCCAGCACTAGCGCATCGGCTCCTTCGGGTACGCCGGCCAGCTGCCAGGCGCCCCGACGGGCGAAAACCTGGGCGAAATCAGTCATTGCGCCAGATCGACCCTGAAGGCCATTAGCTTGCGCATCACCTCGGTATTCTTATCATCGGGAACCGGGGCCCGCCCGCTCAGCCAGTCGAAGATGTCGTTGTCCCCGTTCTCGAGCAGCCTTTCGTACTGGTCGAGCTGGTCGGCCGAAAATTCCCCCAGATGCGCGCGCGCGAAGCGGCCAAGGATAATGTCGTTCTCCTTGTTGCCACGATAGACGCTCTGATAGAGCAGGCGCTTGCGGCGGTTTTCGAGATCGCCCGTGTCGTCGCTGGCGGACATGACGGAAGCCTTTTTCCGGGAAAGCGGCGTAGGATATAAGCCCTTGAAACGCGTCTGTCAGCCACTCAGTGCCCGCGACAATATTCCATGCGCCCGCAGGTCCTTTTTCCGCTTTTCGCAACGCTGACAAGTCTGCCCGGAATCGGGCCGAAGCTGGCGAAACTCGTCGAAAAGGTCGCCGGTCCGCATGTCGTCAACCTGCTGTGGCACTTGCCCCAGGCGGTGATCGACCGCCGCTATGCGCCGGCCCTGAACGAGGCCGAAGCGGGACGCATGGCGACCGTCGAGGTGACGGTGGACGAGCACCAGGCGCCGCGCAATCCGCGCCAGCCCTATCGCGTGCTGTGCCATGACGCGACGGGCGATCTGGCACTCGTGTTCTTTCATTCCCGTGGCGACTACCTGAGCAAGCTTCTGCCGCTCGGCGAGAAACGCATCGTCAGCGGCCGCATCGAGTTTTTTCAGAATACCCTGCAGATGACCCATCCCGATCACGTCGTGCCGCTCAGCGAGCGTGACAGCGTGTTGAGGGTCGAACCGGTCTACGGGCTGACGGCCGGTCTGGCGCCCAAGACGCTGATGAAGGCTGTCCACCATGCCGTCGACAACGCGCCCGACCTCGCGGAGTGGATCGACGCCGCACTGCTCAAACGCGAGGACTGGCCGGGCTGGAAGCCGGCGCTGCATGCAGCGCACAATCCCGGGGACGAAGCCGATCTCTCCGCCCTGTCGCGGCCCCGCCGCCGCCTTGCCTATGACGAGCTGCTGGCGCATCAGCTCGCGATCGCCATGGTGCGCAACCAGAACCGCGCCCTGCCGGGACGCCGCCTGAGGGGCGACGGCAGATTGCAGGCGAAGGTACGGTCCGCCCTGCCCTACGTGCTGACCGGCAGCCAGGCCCAGGCCATTGCGGAGATCGCCGCCGACATGGACAGCGATACCCGCATGCTGCGCCTGCTGCAGGGGGACGTCGGCAGCGGCAAGACGGTGGTGGCTCTGTTCGCCATGCTCGCCGCCGTCGAGGCCGGAGCGCAGGCCGCCCTGATGGCGCCGACCGAGATCCTCGCGCGGCAGCATTTCGCCACGCTGCAGCCGCTGGCCGAGGCAGCCGGCTGCCACATCGTGCTGCTGACCGGCCGCGACAAGGGCAAGGCCCGCGCCCGCCTGCTCGACGGCCTCGCCAACGGCTCGATCCATATGGTCGTCGGCACCCATGCGCTCGTGCAGGAGGACGTCGACTTCCACGATCTCGGCCTGGTCGTGATCGACGAGCAGCACCGCTTTGGCGTCCACCAGCGGCTGACCTTGGCCGGCAAAGGCAGGGGCGTGCACATGCTGGTGATGACCGCCACGCCGATACCGAGAACCCTGATGCTTGCCGCCTATGGCGATATGGACGCCTCGCGGCTGACCGAGAAGCCGGCCGGCCGTAAGCCGATCGACACCAGGACCATCCCGCTCGAACGTCTCGACGAGGTGGTCGAAGCCATCGGCCGGCGCGTGAAGGACGGAGCGCGCGTCTACTGGGTCTGCCCGCTGATCGAGGAGTCGGAGATTTCCGACATGGCTGCGGCGGAGGAGCGTTATGCCATGTTGCGCGGTCGACTGGGCGAACGCGTCGGTCTGGTCCATGGCCGGATGAAAGGCGCCGAGCGCGACAAGGTGATGCAGCATTTCGCGACTGGCGCCCTCGACGTGCTGGTCGCCACGACCGTCATCGAGGTCGGCGTCGACGTTCCAGCCGCCACGGTGATGGTCATCGAGCATGCCGAGCGGTTCGGCCTTTCGCAGCTGCACCAGCTTCGCGGCCGCGTCGGGCGCGGCGAGGCCGCGTCGAGCTGCCTTCTCCTCTTTCAAAGCCAGCTCGGCGAGACGGCAAAAGCGCGGCTGCGCATCATGCGCGAAACAGAGGACGGTTTCCGTATCGCCGAAGAGGATCTGCGACTGCGCGGCGCAGGCGAACTGCTTGGGACGCGACAGAGCGGCCTGCCCGAAATGCGTCTGGCCGATCTCGCTGTACATGGCGATCTGCTCCAGATCGCCCGCGACGATTCGCGACTGATTCTCGGGAAGGATCCGAAACTTGCCAGCCCGCGCGGCGAGGCGCTAAGAACCCTGCTCTACCTGTTTGAACGCGACGCCGGCGTCCGCACCTTGCAATCCGGATAACATGAGCCAGCATACAAGCCACGCCGTTCAATCCGGACAGTATCGGCTCGGAGTGATCGTCAATGTGCGCAGCGGCCGCAACCGCAGCGGCACCCGGGCGCTCGACGCGCTGCTGGCGCGACATCCTCAGATGCCGGTGGAGCGGCCGGCCACTCCGAACGCCACCGCCGCCGCCCTGGCCGCTCTGGCCGCAAGCGGCGTCAATCTGGTGGCGATCTGCGGTGGCGACGGCACGGTGCAGCAGGTTCTCAACGTCGTACTGGGGCCGGGTACGCCGTTTTCCCAGGTCCCATTACTGGCCGTGCTGCCGGGTGGCACCACGAACATGATCGCCCACGACCTGAACGAAGCCAACCGACCGGCGGCCGTTCTCGAAAGAATACTTCTGCGTCTCTACGACGGCCGACTCGACGACGCCATCGTCGAAAGGCCGGTCATTCGCCTCACCGGCGGCGATGCCGCAACGCCCGCCTATGGACTGTTCTTCGGCGCCGCCGGCGTGCTGGACGCGACGATGCAGAACCGCCGGAACATCGATCGGATGGGCATACGGGACGGGACGGGTCCCGCTCTGCGCATCGCCGCCGTCATGCTCAAGCTGCTCACTGGCCGGGATCCGTTTGAACCCCGCCGCATAGGCATCGCGATCGACGGGCGGCCGCGCGAATATTTTGAATGCGTGGCGCTGCTCGCTTCGACGATGCAATCGCTTGCGCTCGGCATCATGCCGTTCTGGGGCGACGGACCCGGACGCATCCGTCTGAGCTTCGCCCGGTCCGGCGCGCGAAGCCGTGTACTGGCGGTACTGCGGGCTCTACGGGCCCGGCCGGGGCGGTTTCTTTCATCGACGAACGGCTACTACAGCCTCAACGCCGATCGTGTCGAATTGAGCTTCGACGGCGGATGCGTCCTTGACGGCGAGCTGTTCCGGGCAAGCGAGCAGTCGCCGATCGTCCTGGAAACAGCTGCGATGTTGCGATTCTTGCCTGGATGAAGCGACCTTCGGCCGCCTTGATATGGCCGCACTAGAGGGTTAGTTTCGTTTTGGTCCAAATGTGGGCGATCGGAATAATGCAGGCGACGAGACGCCAGGAACGAGTGAGAGACGACGCCGAGGAGGGCAGCGCCTTCGCCTTGCCGGAAGCGCGCGCGCTCGTCCACGACCTGTTCAAGCCTGATCCACGTTGGTTCTGGCCCGACATGATCGCAAGCGCGGCACTGGGCTACGGCGCCGCTGCCATCTATCTGCTGAACCCCGCTTTTTCGGCCTTGAGCGTCGCCGGCTTCCTGGTCGCCGCCTTCGCGCTTTTCCGCGTCGGCACCTTCATCCACGAAATCGTCCATTTGCGCCGCGGCACCCTGCCGGGCTTCGTCGCCGCCTGGAACGTGCTGGTCGGCATTCCGCTGATGACACCGTCGTACTTCTACGACAATCACAATGACCATCACAGCCGGAAGCACTACGGCACGCCGCAAGACGGCGAGTACATGCCGTTGGCCCGTTCGCCAACCCGCGAGATCGTTCTTTATTTCGCGCAGGTCCCGATCATACCGATCCTAGCCTTGATCCGCTTCGTGCTGATCACGCCCTTGACCTGGGTGTCGCCGAATTTGCGGCGCTGGGTCGATCTCAATGCATCGTCCTACATCAGCAATCCCTATTACCGGCGACCGGCCGGCACACCCGCGCCGGGAGGCATCTGGCGGCTGGCCGAGCTGGGCGTCTTCGCCTTGCACGCCACGCTATTGGCCTTGCTGATTGCCGGCGTGATTCCATTGGTAATGCTGGGCAAGGTCTACGTGTTGTCCTGCACCGCCATCATGCTCAACTGGCTGCGCAACCTTGCCGGTCACAGCTTCACCAGCAGCGGCGCGCCAATGAGCCATGTAGCGCAGTTCGAGGATTCGATCACGGTGCTCGGCAATCCGGTGCTGACCGAACTGATGTTCCCGCTCGGGTTGCGCTACCACGCCCTGCATCATCTTTTCCCGGCCATGCCTTACCACCAGCTCGGCATCGCCCACCGGCGGCTGCTGGCGGAACTTTCGCCCGCCTCCCGCGCCGCCTACGAACGCACATTCCGTTCCGGCCTGCTGCCGGTGCTGAGCGACCTGTGGCGCAGTGCAGCCGCCTCGGCCGATGCCCGCCCGATGCAGGCATGGCGCAAGCGGGAGATTCCTGCAGTCTTCTAGTTTTTGAAGAAGCCGAGCAACGCCTTCACCGTTTCCTGCGGCGCTTGTTCGGGTATGAAGTGGCCGCTGGGCATTTCCTGGCCAATCGCGTTCTCGGCATAGTCTGCCCACACCTTCATCGTCTCGTAGGCGCGCCCCACGAGCCCCTTCTCGCCCCAGAGGATCTGCAATGGACAGGCGATCTTGCGGCCGTTGTCCTCCTTGTGGTGCTTCAGATCGATCGTGGCTCCGGCGCGATAGTCCTCGCAGGTGGCGTGAATCGTCTCCGGCATCCTGAACGTCCGTAAATACTCCTGGATGATCTCCTCCGAGAACGTACCCGGCGTCGACAGCGCGGTCAGCGTGTGGCGCAGGTAGAATTCCGGATCGTGGCCGATCATGGTTTCAGGATAGGGCGTTGGCTGGATCAGGAAGAACCAGTGATAGTAGGCCGTCCCCACGCGCTGGTTGACGGTGCCGTAAACGACCGGCGTCGGCATGATGTCCAGAATCGAGGCCCGTTCGATCCGGTCGGGGTGATCGAGGCACATGCGATGCGTCACTCGTCCGCCGCGATCGTGGCCCGCGACCATGAACTTCTCGAAGCCCAGCGCCTGCATGACCTTGACTTGATCGTTGCCGTTGGCGCGCTTGCAATAGACGTAGTGCTCCTTGTCGCTTGGCGGCTTCGAGCTGTCGCCGTAGCCGCGCAGATCGGGTACGACGCAGGTGAAATGCTCGGCCAGCGCCGATGCCACCTTGTGCCACATCGCCCCGGTTTCGGGGTAGCCGTGCAGCAGCAACAGCGGCCGGCCCTTGCCGCCGACGCGGACATGGATAATGGCCTCGCCGGTGTCGATCTGGCGGGTCTGGAAGCCTTCGAACATGGATCCTCCCAAGGACGTGAGCGCAATCCGCTCCCGGACGTTATACGATATTGCCCGCAACGAAAGCCTTCGCATGAGCGTCCGCGTCCTCAGTCTCGCCACAGCCGTCCCGCCATACGCACTGGATCAGGACGCTGTCATGGCGCGCGCCCAGGCGCTGTTCGCCCGCGCCGGCAGCGATATTGAGCGCCTGCTGCCGGTTTTCGCCAACTCGGGCATCGAACGCCGCTTCTCCTGTGTGCCGCTGGAATGGTACGAGGACGACCACGCCTGGGCCGACCGCAACAGGCTTTACGTCGAGAACGCGCTTGACCTGCTGGAGACCCTGGCGTGCGACTGCGCCGCCCAGGCCTGTATCGGACTGGAGGAAATCGACCACGTCGTCACCGTGTCCTCGACCGGCATCGCCACACCCAGCCT
>JBFWZG010000005.1:23415-44957 GCA_050185515.1 Reyranellaceae bacterium | reverse complement strand
TCGCCATGGGGTCGGTCGCTGTGGCTTGTCATGGCGGGGCGGGAACGATAAAGCGGGTCCGGGAGGGCGGCATGAAAGGCTATTTCGGCATCGGTGTCGAGCGCGTCAGCAAGGCGATGAACGTCGGCGCGCTGTTCCGCACCGCGCATGCGTTCGGCGCCAGTTTCGTGTTCAGCGTCGACGCCCAGTATCCCCGCCGCGAGGGCAAGCAGGCCGACACCGCCGACAGCACCGCCAGCGTGCCGTTTCACGAATTCGCCTCGGTCCAGACCCTGCGCCTGCCGGTCGGCTGCAGGCTGGTGGGCATCGAGATCACCGAGGACGCCATCGAACTGCCGAGCTTCCGCCACCCGCGCCAGGCCGCCTACGTGCTGGGCGCCGAGCGCGAGGGCCTCTCGCCCGGCATGCTGGAACTGTGCGACTACGTGGTGCGCATTCCCATGCGGTTCTCGGTCAATCTGTCGGTGGCGGGTGCGCTGGTCATGTACGACCGGCTGATCTCGCTGGGCCGGCATGCGCCGCGGCCGGTGGCGCCGGGCGGGCCGCTGGAAGCGCTGCCGGCGCCGGTGTTCGGCGCGCCGCTCTACCAGCGCAAGCGCGCTCGACGCGCCGCCGAAGCGGCCCGGCGCAGCGGCAAATCCTCCGGCTGACGCCGGCGGCTGTAGCGCCGGCCGCCACAACGCGGTAGTTTTCATACATGACTATCGCTTGGGGGCGCGCAGTCACCTGCCTACTAATTCTGACGATCCTGCCTGCCGCAGCGCCGGCGCAGGACGTCGTCAAGCTTGGCGAATTCGAGGACTGGGCCGCCTACTCCTCGGGCGCGGGCGACAGCAAGGTCTGCTATGTGGTCAGCCAGGCCACCACCCGCCAGCCGGCCCAGCCCGAGCGGCAGGCCTATGTCTATCTGGCCCACCGCCCGGGAAAGAAGACCTACAACGTGGTGATGGTCTATTCCGGCCACCCCTACGCGAGCGGCAGCGCGGTGCAGGTCGAGATCGGTCGCCAGGCGTTCCAGCTCTTCACCCATCGCGAGACCGCCTGGGCGGCCGACGCCGCCACCGATCAGGATTTGGAGCGCGCCATGCGGCTGGGCCGCAAAATGACGGTCAGATCCTCGCCGGCCGAGGGCGGCCGAAGCGTCGATACCTATTCGCTGTCCGGCGTCGCCAAGGCCATCGACCGCATCGCGACCGCCTGCCCGCGCGACCGACGGCGCTAGGGCGCCACTTTCAGGACCACGCGGGCATTGCCCGCGCTGCCCGAAGGGACTATCTCAGGCCCGATGCACGAGCCCATCCAGGACATCCTCGAACCGGTCCGCCGCAACGACACCCGCCGCAATCTGGTCGGGCTGTCGCGGGCGGAGCTCAAGGCCGAGCTGGCCGAGCAGGGGCTGGAACCGTTCCGCGCCGGCCAGATCTGGCACTGGATCTACTGGCACGGCGTCACCGATTTCGCGCGCATGAGCAATATCGCGCGCAAGGTGCAGCAGCGGCTGGACGAGCTCTACGTCATCGAGCGGCCGCAGATCGTCACCGAACAGCGTTCTTCCGACGGCACGCGCAAATGGCTGCTCCGCCTCGCCGACGGCAACGAGGTCGAGAGCGTCTACATCCCCGAGGACGACCGCGGCGCGGTCTGCGTGTCGAGCCAGGTCGGCTGCACCCTGACCTGCTCGTTCTGCCACACCGGCACCATGCCGCTGGTGCGAAACCTGAACCCGGCCGAGATCGTCGGCCAGTTCATGGTGGCGCGCGATTCCTACGCCGAGTGGCCCTCGCCCACCGGCGAGGCGCCCCGGCTGCTCAGCAACATCGTGATGATGGGGATGGGCGAGCCGCTCTACAATTTCGACAACGTCGCCAAGGCGCTGACCGTGGTGATGGACGATCAGGGCATCGCCCTGTCGCGCCGGCGCATCACGCTGTCGACTTCCGGCGTCGTGCCGATGATGCAGCGCTGCGGCGAGGAGCTGAACGTCAATCTTGCGGTTTCCCTGCACGCGGTGACCGACGAGCTGCGCGACGAGCTGGTGCCGATCAACCGCAAATGGCCGATCAGGGAACTGCTCGACGCCTGCCGCGCCTATCCCGGCGCCAAGAACGCCCGCCGCATCACCTTCGAATACGTCATGCTGAAGGGGCTGAACGACTCGGATGCCGACGCGCACGAGCTGGTGCGACTGCTCAGGGACATTCCTGCCAAGGTCAACCTGATACCGTTCAATCCCTGGCCGGGCGCGCCCTATGAATGCTCGTCCAACAACCGCATCCACCGCTTCGCCGAGATCCTCAACCAGGCCAATCTCGCCGCGCCGGTCCGCACCCCGCGCGGACGCGACATTCTCGCCGCCTGCGGACAGCTGAAATCAGCCTCGCAGCGCAGCAGGCGAGCCAGCACGGGTGCCGTCGGACTGCGCCCGACCCGTTGAGCCTGCCGCATAAGGCAGAGGGGTCCGGAAGCGCTTTCTTCGCGATTACTTGAATGAATCGCTCTAGTGCTTTGACTCCATGCGATTCATTTAGCAATCGAGCAATTTTCGTTTGTTTTCAGGGCGGTATACTAAAGCCGTATCCGAAAGTGCGATGGTCCTAATACTGCGATGATTCGTTGCAGCGCATAAAGTTGCCGTGCTTGTATCGGGCGTGGGGTTAAACCATCAGTCGCGTACGCGTTAAAGAAATACAATTCTACGGACAGGGAGACTCGGGTGCAAAAAGGCATCCCGGACGGCGTAACGACGCCGATCGAAGACACCGGCACGCGTCAGCGTAACGCCGGCGATCGGTTTCGCGCCATGAGCGAGGCCGCGGCTATGGCCCGGCTCGGCAACATGTCTGCGCTCGACCCCAGCTTGGTGGTGCGTGCGCTCGAGGAAGCGACGTCGCGCATGAAACAGGAGTTTCTGTGCGCGCTGGCCGACCGCCTCGTCGAAATCCTGATGGGCGAGCGCTTCCCGGCCGCAACGGCCTTGGCGCTCGCGCACGCGAATCCGTCGCTGCTCGAAGCAGTGCGGGGCGACATGCCGCAGGTGGTGGCCATGGCCAATGCCGCGCGGCTGTTCAACGGCCAGCATCTGGTCGAGAACGCCCCGACCCCGGAACAGATTATATCGGCCGAAATCCCCGGCGTGACCGACAGCAAGCATTGGGCTGCGCTGCAAGGCATTCCGACGGATGGCTCGATGCCGCCCAATTAACGGCACGGGCAAAGGAGTCCGCGCGATGTCGATTGAAACCGCAGCCTTCTCGTTCGTCGAGCAGATCGCCGACTGCAACGATGCCGACCGCATCGCCAGGCAGTTCCGCTCGCTGCTGGAGGGGATGGGGTACGATCGTATCCTGGTATCCGACCTCAAGGACCCGCTGGCGCAGCCGCAGAAGCTCGTCACCTGGCCAGACATGTGGCGCCACCGCTACCGCGAGAAAGGCTACTTCTATCGCGATCCGGTGGTGTTCGACACGCTGCACCGCGCACCGATCCGTTCACCTGGGCCGAATCGCTCGAGCGGCACAATTCGCCGTTCGCCGAGCGGTTCTACGACGAGGCGCGCGACTTTGGCATGCGGCACGGCTACGTGATCCCGATCCACGGCGCCCGCCGCTACCGCGGCATCGTTACCGTGGCCGGCGAGCACGTCGCGCTCGATTCGCGCAGCAAGGCCGCCATCCACCTGATGGCGATCTACTGCCACGACAAGCTCTCGCGCCTGCGGCAGAACGAGGAGACCGGCGAGCGCAAGAAACTGACGCCGCGCGAGCGCGAATGCCTGCACTGGGCGGCCGTGGGCAAGACCGACGACGAGATCGCCTCGATCCTGACGATCAGCTCGACCACGGCGCACTGGCATATCGAGAACGCCAAGCGCAAGTTCGACGTCGCAACCCGCGTCCAGGCCGTTCTGGCTGCCTTCCGCGCCGGCGAACTGAACATCTGAGAACAAGAAAACGACCGGTTACCCCGGCACCTCGAAACCCGGCCCTCAGGCCGGGTTTTTTGTTTGTTTCCAAGTACTTATCGCCCAGATAAACAACGTTCTTTATAAAAACTTATAAAGAGCTTGTAATCCTTTGATTCAAAACATTTTTTCTTCGCTCTATTATTCGGTATATCCCCCTCTGATCGGCGGGGTGTGCGGAGCCCCATCTCATCCCACTATCTGGCCAACGAAACACGGGGTGTGTGGAAATGATTGAGGTCGTCACCAAGGACAACGCCCATCTCTACGGCGAAGCGCTCGAAGAGATGTTCCGGCTGCGTCACGAAATCTATGTCAAGGAGCGCAACTGGGTCGATCTCGACCGCGGCGACGGGCTGGAAAAGGACCAGTTCGACGGGCCGGATGCGACCTACCTGATCGCGCTGGACGAAAACCGGGTCAGCGGCTGCGTGCGCCTGCTTCCGACCACGGGCGCCCACCTGCTGGGCGACGTCTTCCCGCATCTGTGCGAGGCCCAGCCGGTGCCGCGCAGCGAGGACGTCTACGAGATCACCCGCCTGTGCGCCCACCGCGACTATCGCCTGCCCGGCCAGGGCGGGGTGCTGGACAAGCTGGTCTGCGGCCTGTTCGAGCACGCGCTGGCGCTGGGCCTGCGCCACATGAGCATGGTCACCGACGCCTTCCTCGTCGCCAAGGCGCTGCAGTTCGGCTGGAAGCTGCGGCCGCTCGGCCTGCCGACGCCATACCGCGAGGGCACCTGCATCGCCGGCCTTGTCACCGTCGACCATGCGACGCTGGAAGGCTTCTATCGCACTGCCGGGATCACCGGCCCGGTCCTGAACTACGTCGGCATCCCCAAGCCGTCCGTGGATCTGCCGGGCGAACATGTGGAGCGTCCCGCCAGCCTGCACTGACTTCAACACTCCCTGCCGTCCAAACTAGATCCCGGCCAGGACAGTTTTCCTGGCCGGTTTTCTTTTGTCCGGGCTCAGGCGCGAGCGAACACGAAGAGCTTGGCGAGATAGGCGAGCCGCGTTTCCAGCAGCTGCAGACCATGCGCGGCGAACAGCGCCGCAACGTCCTGTCGCACGTAGTCGGCGTAATACGGCTCGTGGAAGTGGTGCGGGAAGAGATCGAGCAGCCCGTCCCAGCCTGGCCGGTCGCCCAGCTGCAGCGAATCGAGCAGGCAAATCTGGCCGTCCGGCTTCAGCACCCGCGCCATCTCCGCCACGACGCGAGCGCGCACCGGCGGCGGCAACTCGTGAAACAGGAAGCTGCAGACAATGGCATCCTGCGAGGCGTCGGGCAGCGGCAGCGCCTCGGCGGCTCCAGCCAGCAGCCGCAACCGCCGCGACCTGCCCAGCCGGCGGCCAGCCTCGGCGAGATAGGGTTCCGAGAGGTCGACGCCGCACAGGCTGAGCCCGGGCCAGTTGCGCCTGATGGCGCCCAGCAGGCTGCCGGTGCCGCAGCCGATGTCGAGCAGGCAGGCGCGGCGCGTGTTGCGCCCGCGCAGGAACGCGGCCAGCGGCGCCAGGATCTGCCGCCGCATGGCATCGGCGGCGCCGGTGAACAGCGTCTCGACCTGCAGATCGTAGAGCCGCGCCGAGTGGTCGCTGAGATAGCCGCCGCTCTGGTAATGGAAGCTCTGGCGGAAATAGCGCGGCAGTTCGGCGAAGCGCGGATCGACGACGGTGTCGTCGCGCGCGAGACCATGCCGCCGGCGATCGACATTGGGCAGATCGCGGAAATAGTCGCGACTGCGCGCCAAATGCCGCAACGGCGCGGTCGGCAGCGCCACCGGCGCCGCGTAAAGCCCGGCCGCGACGTTGCGCCAGTCGCGGCGAAAGAGATCCAGCAGGGCGGCGGCAAGCTCCCGGCGGTCGGGGATGGGGCCGACCGGCCGCGCCGGCCGCGGCAGCGGCTTCAGCAGACGGCGGCCGGCCACGTAGTGCCCGGCGAACCAGGCGACGCGTGCTGCCTGCCCGGCGCCGTACAGCAGCCCGTCAAGCGCGTTTGGCGGGCGCACACTCAATGCGAGGGGCTGACCGTGATGTTGACGCCGGCCTCGGCCAGGCGCTGGCTGATGTCGAGCTCGCCGCTGGCGAATTTCTGCAGCTCCTCGATGGTCAGCGTGCCCAGCACGCAAGTGCTGCGGTAGAACCCGATCAGGCTGTCGGATTCGCCGTTGGCCAGCTGCTTCTGCGCCTTGATGAAGGGCCGGCAGACGATGCCGTTGGGCAGGTGCACCGCGGTCTCGCCCTCGTTGCTGATCCATCGCCCGCCCTGCAGCCGGCACAGGCAGTCGCCGACGAAGGCGGCGGCGAGCTGCGCCATCTGGCGCGTCTCCTCGTCGGTCGCCGCCTTGCGCGCATGGCTGATCCACAGCGAGATCTGCTCGATGGATTCCTCGTTGTAGTCGAAATCCGGCTCGCCGCTCTTGTGCATCAGCTGCACCAGCACCTGCGCCAGGCGCGGCGGCACGCTGGGATCGATATCGGTCGGCACGGTGCCTGGTGTCTGGGCGTTCTGGGCCATGGGTTCCTCTCCGGTTTCCTGCCAGGAACAGTCCACCGAGGCGATGGTACAGGCTGAAGCGGCAATTGTAAGGCCCGCAGCGCCATCGCCGCCCGATTTCGGCCCGCTTCCGGCCTTTAGCGGGTGCAGCACGCGGCTTGCCCCCGGCCGCTCGAAGACTATACTCCGCGCCGATTTCGATCCCCGGAGAATGCGATGCAACGCGGCGACGTGAAGAAGGTTGTGCTGGCCTATTCGGGCGGACTTGACACCTCCGTCATCCTGAAATGGCTGCAGACCACCTATGGCTGCGAGGTCGTGACCTTCACGGCCGATCTCGGCCAGGGCGAGGAGCTGGCGCCGGCCCGCAAGAAGGCCGAGATGCTGGGCATCAGGCCCGAGAACATCTTCATCGACGATCTGCGCGAGGAATTCGTGCGCGACTTCGTCTTTCCGGTGTTCCGCGCCAACGCGCTCTACGAAGGCCAGTACCTGCTCGGCACCTCGATCGCCCGGCCGCTGATCTCCAAGCGCCAGATCGAGATCGCCAAGCAGACCGGCGCCGACGCCGTCGCCCATGGCGCCACCGGCAAGGGCAACGACCAGGTGCGCTTCGAACTCGGCTACTACGCGCTGAAGCCCGACATCAAGATCATCGCGCCGTGGCGCGAATGGGACCTGACCTCGCGCACCAAGCTCATCGAGTTCGCCGAGAAGCACCAGATCCCGATCGCCAAGGACAAGCGCGGCGAGGCGCCGTTCTCGGTCGACGCCAATCTTCTGCACTCCTCGTCCGAGGGCAAGGTGCTGGAGGATCCGTGGGAAGAGCCCGACGAATCGGTCTACCAGCGCACGATCTCGCCCGAAGCCGCGCCTGACAAGCCGACCTATATCGAAATCGAGTTCGCCAAGGGCGATCCGATCGCCATCGACGGCGAGAAGATGTCTCCGGCCACGTTGCTGGCGAAGCTCAACGAACTGGGCGCCGCCAACGGCATCGGCCGCCTCGACCTGGTGGAGAACCGCTTCGTCGGCATGAAGAGCCGCGGCGTCTACGAGACGCCGGGCGGCACCATCCTGCATCATGCCCATCGCGGCATCGAGAGCATCACGCTCGATCGCGGCGCCATGCATCTCAAGGAAGAGCTGATGCCGCGCTACGCCGAGCTGGTCTATTACGGCTTCTGGTTCGCGCCCGAGCGCGAGATGCTGCAGGCGCTGATCGACAAGAGTCAGGAGCGGGTCGAGGGCACGGTGCGGCTGAAGCTCTACAAGGGCAGCGCCACCGTAGTCGGCCGCAAGTCGCCGCAGAGCCTCTACTCGATGAAGCACGTCACGTTCGAAGAGGATGCCGGCGCCTACGACCAGAAGGACGCGGCCGGCTTCATCAAGCTCAACGCCCTGCGCCTGCGCCTGCTCAAGACCGTGCGCGGCTGACGCCGCCAGATGAGCGAACAGCCGCAGGACCGCCAGCCGATCCTCAACCTGCCGCCGGCGACGGCTGCGGTCGGCGTCGTGCTGCTCGCCATCCACGTGCTGCGCCAGTTCCTCGACATTCCAGCCGACAACTGGCTGATCATGAATCTCGGCGTGACGCCGGCCTACTGGGCAGCCGGACCCGACGCCCTCGATCTGCTCGGCCTGGTCTCGCATATGCTGCTGCACGGCAGCTGGCCTCATCTGGTGTTCAACCTTGCCGCCCTGCTCGCTTTCGGCACGGGGATCGAACGCATGCTGGGCGCGGGGCGTATGCTGTTCGCCTTGCTGGCCGGGGGCATCGCCGGCGCCGTCCTCCATATCGCCGTCTATTTCGGGGACCCGACGCCAGTCGTCGGCGCCTCGGGCGGGCTCTCGGCTCTGTTCGGCCTCACCATGTTCGCCATCGCCATGCGCACCGGCGGCTGGCAGCGGCTGGCCGCCATAACGGCGATCTGGCTGGGCATGAATCTGGTCATCGGCCTGATCGGCGTGCCCGGGGACGCCGGCGCCGGCATCGCCTGGGTGGCGCATATGGGCGGCTATTTCTTCGGACTGGCCTATGGCTACTGGCTGATGCGCCGGGCGCTGCGCCGACGCGAGTGAACGCGCTTCTCCATATCTTCCAAAGCGCGCCGCTATGGGTCTGGCCGCTCCTGGCGCTGCTGCTGTTCCTGGGCATTCGCAGCCTGCGGGACCGTTCGGCGCCGGCGGCCAGCCTGGTCGCGCTGCCGCTGGCCTTTTTCGGGCTGTCGATTTCAAACCTGCTGCCGCTCGACGCGCTTGCGCCGCTGCGCATCGGCGTCTGGCTCGCCGCGCTGGCGATCGGCATCGCGCCCGGCTGGCTGATGGTTCGTCCGGCCCGCGTTTCGATCGATCGCTCCAACCGGCGCATCGCCGTTCCCGGCAGCGTCGTGCCGCTGGCCCTGATGCTGGCGGCCTTCGTCGCCGGCTTCTACTTCGGCTATCTCTTCGCCCGCTATCCCGAACTGAAAAGCGATCCGCTCACCCTGGCGGTCGCCTCGACCTATCGCGGCCTGATGAGCGGCTATTTCCTCGGCCAGACCCTGCGCCTGTTCCGGCTTTACTTCACCGCCCCTCAGTCGACCGTCTCGACATAGTCGAGCGGCAGGGCGGTGGTGAACTTGATGCGCTCCATGGCGAAGCTCGAGGACACGTCCGACAGATCGGCCGTCCTGATCAGCCGCTTGTAGACCGCGTCGTAGGCGGCGATGTCCGGCACCACCACGCGCAGCATGTAGTCGACGTCGCCGCTCATGCGGTAGAACTCGACGATCTCGGGAATCGCTGCAACGCCCTTGGCGAAACGATCGAGCCAGGCCTGGCTGTGCGATCCGGCGCGCACGGCGACGAACACCGTGACGCCGACGTTCAGCCGGTCGGGATCGAGCAGCGCCACGCGGCGGGCGATGACGCCGTTACGCTGCAAATTCTCGATGCGCCGCCAGCACGGCGTCGCCGACAGCCCGACCTTGGCGGCGATCTCCTGCAGCGACAGGCTGCAATCCTCCTGCAGCAGCCGCAGGATGCGCTTGTCGATGGTGTCGAGGGATATTTTCTTCAACTTCGCCATTTGGAGGAAAATTATTCCACAAACTCCGGCAAATGGCGAAAACTTTGGAAAAACCTTGCCGGCGGTTGTCGGCACAGTTGCGCCATGTCGATCAGCGAGAAATTCACCGCCCATCCGCAGAGCGTCGGCGAAAGCTACGCCGAGCACGCTGCAGTCGCCTCAGGCTTCGGCGTCAGGCTGCTGCTGGCCGGCCTCGCCTGCCTGGTGCACGCGGTCCTGCCATTCCTGTTCGTCAAAACCGGCAGCGCCATGATCGAGCAACTGCACGAGCGCATGGTCGTTCATCGCCGCCGCCGCTAGAGGCCCCTACATCGGCAGGGCGGAGCGGCCGATGATCCAGCCATGCCCGAACAGGATCGCGAAAAAGACCGCGATCGCCAGCGCCGGCCGCCACAGCCCGATCGCCGCCCAGTCGAGCTTCGCCCGTCCGCCGATCACCGCCGCCAGCGGCACGAACGACGTGCGCGCCATGTAGGCGGCATAGGCCGGGCCCAGCGCCTTGCGCTTCTTCCAGTCGATGCCCGCCGCTCCGCCCAGCGCCAGCAGCAGAATGCCCCCGGTCAGAATCACCGTGGCGGCGTCGCCGTTGGCGATCATGTGGCCCGCCGCCCACAGCGCGAAGGCCCACAGCATCGGATGACGGGTTATGGCGCCGAAGGCCGTGCCGGCCGCCAGCTTCTCCGCGCCCTGCGGCCCCATGGTCGGGTTGGGCGCGGTGACGCTGAGCACGAAAAGCAGCACCGCCGGAATCATGATCAGCAGCAGCAGGTGCCGCGCCCAGGCCGGATCGCCCCACAGCTCGACATAGGGCGCGGTCGAGTAGGCGTAGAGCATCCAGGCGAAGAAAATCGCGACCACGACCGAATAGACGCCGGCAAACGCCTTCTCGCCCAGCGACCGCACCATGGCCGGACGCAGCGGATGCGACATGACGAAATGGCCGAACACGAAGGCGGCGGTGCCGAGAAATACCGCCAGGATCGAGCCGCCGAGAAGTGACATCGAAATCGCTCCGTCAGCCCAGTTTCACCGCGGTGCCGTTGCACGACACCATCAGCATGGATTCGCCCACCACCTCGTAGTCAATGTCGACGCCGATCACCGCGTCGGCGCCCAGATCGGTCGCCGAGGCCACCATGTCGTCCATCGCCTGGCGCTGGGCGCCGCGCAGCGCCTTCTCGTAGCCGCCGGCCCGCCCGCCGACCACGTCGCGGATCGAGGCGAACCAGTCGCGGAAGATGTTGGCGCCGACGATGGCGTCGCCGCTGACGATGCCGAGATAGGCGACGACCCGCCGGCCGTCGACGGTGTCGGTGGTGGTGACGATCATGCAGCGCTCCTTGCTGCGCAGAGATTGCCGTGTCGCTACCTGCTTGTCATCCCGGCCGTAGCCCGAAGGGCGGAGAGCCGGGATCCATTATGTGGAGAGGCATGTAGAGGGAAGCGGCGCTATAGGTCCCGGGTCTTCGCTGCGCTTCGCCCGGGATGACAGCGGATGGGGAGCATGTGAAACTGCCGCGACCAACCTCGGGGGGAACATGGCGCGGGGACATTATGTGATGCGGTCGGCGCAGGAAAGCAGGCCGCCGGCCGGCGCGCCGTTGAAGGCCCGGCTGAGCTGGGCTTTCTTCGACTGGGCCAACCAGCCCTTCTTCACCGTCATCACCACCTTCATCTTCGTGCCCTACTTCACCTCGACCATGGTCGGCGATCCGGTGAAGGGCCAGGTGATGTGGGGCGACATCCAGTCCTTCGCCGGCTTCACCATCGCCCTGCTCAGCCCGTTTCTTGGCTCGATCGCCGATGCCGGCGGCCCGCGCAAGCCGTGGATCTTCTTCTTCCAGGCGATGACCATCGTCGGCTGCGTCCTGCTGTTCTGGGCCTATCCCAACGACGCCTCGTTCCTGCCCTTCGTCGTCGCCGGGCTCATCCTCGGCACGATCGGCGCGGAGTTCTCCATCGTCTTCAACAACGCCCAGCTGCCGCACCTGGTGCCGCCCGGCCGCATGGGCCGGCTTTCCGGACTGGGCTGGGGCATGGGCTATCTCGGCGGGCTGGTGGCGCTGTTCATCGTGCTGATCGTCAGCCGACCCGAACTGGTCGGCATCGTGCCGCCCGAGGGCCAGGCGCTGTTCGGCTTCGACAAGGCGACCTACGAGGTCGAGCGCTGGATCGGGCCCGCCGCGGCCATCTGGCTGGTGGTTTTCGTCACGCCGATGTTCCTGTTCGTGCCGGACGTGAAATCGACCGGCCTGCGCAAGATCGAGGCGGCCAAGCAGGGCGTGCGCTCGCTGATCGGCACCTTCAAGGCGCTGCGCCGGCATCGCAACCCGCTGCTCTTCCTCATCGCCTACATGATCTACAACGACGGGCTGGCCGCCATCATCGCCTTCGGCGGCGTCTATGCCGCCGGCACGTTCGGCTGGACCACCGTGTCGCTGGGCATCTTCGGCATCATCCTGACGATCTTCGCCACGGTCGGCGCCTTCGTCGGTGGCGCGCTCGACGACCGCTTCGGCTCCAAGCCGACGGTTCTGGTCGCTATCGTCGGCGTAACGATCGCCACGCTCGGCATCGTTTCGATCGGCCGCGATTCGATTCTGTTCACCGTCGACGTCGCCCCGCCGCTGCCCGATGGCGGGCTGTTCGCCTCGGCGCCGGAAATGGCCTTCATGGGCTTCGCGCTGATCCTCGGCATCTGCATGGGACCGATGCAGGCGGCAAGCCGCACCATGATCGGCCGCCTGGCGCCGAAGAACATGGTCGGCGAGTTCTACGGCCTGTTCGCGCTCTCCGGCCGCGCCACCACTTTCCTGGCGCCGTTCCTGATCGCCAGAGTCACCGACGCCAGCGACAGCCAGCGCATCGGCATCGTCGTCGTGCTGCTGTTCCTGGTGGTCGGCTTCGGCCTGCTGCTCAGGGTCCGCGAGGAGGCGTCAACCGAAACGGCGCATTAGTATCTTCGCGCGGAGGGTTCGATAGTGGCGGGACGGCTGAAACCCGACATGGATCGCCGCCGGCGCGTCAGCCGAATTCCGACCGCCGGGACGTGCTGCCGCGATCGTCGGGCGCTTTCGCCGCCGTCGCCGCATCCGGTCCTCCGCCGGCGCGGTCGCCGTCCGTGTCCAGCAATATCCGCCGGGCCGCGCCATCGAGATCTTCGTACTGATTGCTGCGCAGGGACCACATGAAGGCTGCGAGGGCTGCCAGGCCCAGCAGCAGCGCTATGGGCACCAGATAGAGCAGACTGCTCATTCGACCGGCTCGGTGGCCGGCCCTGCCGCCGACCTGTGGCCCGATCCTCCAAACCCGGCCGCTGGCCGCCGGCAACTCATCCGATGGATCGGTAGCTGTGCCATGTGGCATGCCCCAGCAAGGGGAATATCACGATCAGGCCAAGCAGTCCCGTCGCAAGACTTGCCACGAACAGGACCAGCACAATGCACCCCCAAAGCAGCATCGGCGCCAGGTTGTTCCAGACCAGAGAGATGCTTGTTCCCATCGCGGTAAAGGCGTCCGTGCGCTCGGCCAACAGCATGGGAATGGCGAAAGTACTGATGGCGAACGAAAACGCGGCGAACAGGCCGCCGACCAACGTGCCGATTGCCAGCATGCCCCATCCCTCGGGCGTAACGAGGAGTATGTTGACGATATCGTTCAGACCCGGAAACGGCCGCAAGCCGAAGAACAACGCATAGATGATGACCGCCGCGCGCATCCACGCGAGCATCAGCAGGCAAAGTATGGCGCCGGTGAACCAGACCTGGGCGCCCGATTCGGCGCGGACCAGGATCATGCGGAGGAGGCTAGGCGGCCGTCCGGCCTCGATGTCGCGGCTTTTCTGGTAGAGGCCGATCGCGATCAGCGGTCCGACCACCATGAAGCCGGCCAGGGTGGGGAACAGGATGTAATCGAGCTGGAACCGGAATAGGCCCCAGATGACCGCCAGCGATATGGCGAATACGATCAGGCCGTAGGAGAGGCTGGTCAGCGGCGCACGCCATAGATCCCGCCAGCCGGCGGCCAGCCAGCCGAAGGCCGCCGTGGCGGGAAGATGCCGCCGCCGCGATGCGGCCGCGACAGAAACGCTTCCAGTTTTGGGCATGGTCGCCATCGTCGTTACCTCAACAGGCCGATCGGGCGGCTCGAAAAACGCCGTTCTCGCCCGCCGATTTCGCATGCGGCACGCAATCGGGCCGGGACTCGAACGCAACGTAGACCAGATGGGCATTCGCGGCGATCAGCAGGGCGATGCCAGCGCCAACTGCGATCAAAACCATAATGCGCCATCGCAGGCCCAGGAACTTCGCGGCGCCAACTGCCTTGCTCATCGCCCGTCTCCGCTCAGAGCATCGACGTAGAGCGTCAGCAGCTTGATCTCCATCGGAGACAGGCGGCCCTCCCAGTGCGGCATGTGGCCCTGGCGCCCGTAGTGCACGGAAACATGTATCGAGTTCGCATCGCCCCCGTAGATCCAGGTGTCGTCGGTCAGATCAGGCGCGCCGAACTCGCGGCTGCCCCTGCCGTCGGCGCCGTGACAGGAAGCGCAATTGGCGGCGAAAACTTGCTTTCCGTCGGAAAGACGGTTGCGATCCACGTCGCCGAGCGGCTGGTTCGACAGCGAACGGACATAAGCGACGACGCTGCGCACTGCTTCCGGCTCGATGATCCCATCGCGGCCGAAAGACATCATCTGCGACACGCGCGTATCCGGGTGGTTCGAATTGATTCCGACGCGAATGGTCTCGGCAATCGTTTCCGGTGCGCCGCCCCACAGCCTCGCCCGCGCGGTCAGATCCGGAAAGCCGGGCTGTCCCGCGCCGGAGCTGCCGTGGCAGACCGCGCAATTGTCCATGAAAAGCGTCCGCCCCGTCTCGCGCACGTGACGCATCAGCACGGGATCGGCGGCGATCGCGGAGAAATCCGCAGCGGCAATACGATCAGCCCATACCGCCCGCACCACCGAGGCTTCGCTTATCTGCTTGGCAACGATGGCGCGCTGGTCGATGCCAAGCAGGCCCTTGGTATACGTCGAACCCAGCGGCCACGCCGGCATCAGCACCCAGTACACGATGGCGAACAGCGTCGTGGCGGCGAGGAAGAACAGCACGACTTTCGGCACCGGCGTATCGAGTTCCTCTATGCCATTCCACTCATGACCGGTCGTCATACGTCCGGTGATCGGATCGCGCCGTTCATCCGCCATTGTTCGGGCCTCCGGGACGATCGTCCTTGTCAAGAATGCTGCGCTTGGCTCGGTCGAAGCGTTTGCGGTTCCAAGGCCAGAAGACGTAGATCAGGACGCCGATGCAGAATGCAATCAGGTAGAACAGCCCCCAGCTCTTGGCGAAGGCCACGATGGAGTCGTGATCGAGGTCCATCGGCTCACTCCTCCGCGGCAGCCGTCCGCCGATATGCGGCATCGGTAAGCCGGCCGAGGATCTGGAGATAGGCCACGAGAGCGTCCATCTCGGTCAGCCTGGTCGGGTCGCCGTCGAAGGCGCGCACGTTCGTCGCCTCGCCGTAGCGCCGGCTCACGCCTTCGGCGTTGGGACCGTCGGGATCGGCCTGTCCGCGCGCATCGGTCAGGGCATTCTCGATCATCTCGTCGGTGTAGGGAACGCCGACTGCCCGCTGCGCCGCCAGGTGGCGGCCGAGATTGTCGATTCGCAAGGCGTTGCGCTGCAGCCATCCGTAGCGCGGCATCACCGATTCCGGCACGACGTCGCGCGGATTGACGAGGTGCGCGACATGCCATGCGTCGGAATACTTGCCCCCGATCCGCGCCAGATCGGGCCCGGTGCGTTTTGAGCCCCACAGCATCGGATGGTCGTGACGCGACTCCACCGCCAGAGAGAATGGCCCGTAGCGTTCGACCTCGTCGCGCAGGGTACGAATCATCTGGCTGTGGCAGGCATAACAGCCTTCGCGAATGTAGACGTTGCGCCCGGCCAGTTCCAACGGCGTATAGAGGCGCATATCGGGCACCGCCTCGACGGTTTCATCGATGGTGAACAGCGGAGCGATCTCGACGATGCCGCCGATGGAGGCGACGCCGATTATGGCCAGGACGAAACCCATGGCGCTGCGTTCCAGCCGGCGATGGAACTCGGGCATGACCTATTCCCCCGCCTGCAGCGTCGAACCGATGGCCGGAACGTCGGCGCCGGGCTGGTCCGGCCGCGCCCGCAACCGGGCTGCGCGTATCGTCATGCCGATGTTGTACGCGCCGACGGCGGCGCCGGTCAGGAAGCACAATCCGCCCACGGTCCGGGCGATGTAGTAAGGGTGCATCGCCGCGAGGCTGTCGATGAACGAATAGGCCAGCGTTCCGCTGTCGTTGTAGGTACGCCACATCAGCCCCTGGATGATGCCCGAGTTCCACATCGCGAAGACGTAGACAATCGTGCCGCCGAGGGCGAGCCAGAAGTGGACTTCGACCAGCCGCGACGAGTACATGCGCTCCTGCCGCCACATCCACGGAACCAGCGCATAGAGCGAGCCGAAGGTAATCATGGCCACCCAGCCAAGCGCGCCGGCATGGACGTGACCGACAGTCCAGTCGGTGTAGTGCGACAGCGAGTTCACGGCGCGTATCGCCATGAACGAGCCTTCGAAAGTGGAAAGCCCGTAGAACACCGCCGCCACCATCATGAAGCGGAGCGTGGCGTCGTCGCGCACCTTGTGCCAGGCGCCGTTCAGGGTGGCCAGCGCATTGCCGGCGGAGGCCCAGGACGGCACCAGCAGCACCACGGAAAAGGTCATGCCAAGCGTCTGCACCCACTGCGGGAGGGCCGTGTAGTGCAGGTGGTGCGAGCCTGCCCACATGTACATGAAGGTAATGCCCCAGAAGCTGATGATCGACAGCCGGTAGGAAAAGATCGGGCGGTCGGCGCGTTTGGGCAGGTAATAGTACATCATGCCGAGGAAGCCGGCAGTGAGGAAGAATGCGACGGCGTTGTGGCCGTACCACCATTGCGTCATCGCGTCTTGCACGCCGGAGAACAGCGAATAGCTCTTGGCATCGCCCCATGACACCGGCACGGCGAGGTTGTTGACGATGTGCAGCACCGCCACCACCAGGATGAAGGCCATGTAGTACCAGTTGGCGACGTAGATATGCGGCTCCTTGCGCCGCCGCAACGTACGAATGTAGATCAGAAAGTAGACAACCCAGACGACGACCAGCCAGATATCGGCATACCACTCCGGTTCGGCGTATTCCTTGGACTGGGTGACGCCCATCAGGTAGCCGCTGGCGGCGACCAGGCAGAACAGGTTGTATCCCAGCAGCACGAACCACGGGCTGAGCTGATCCGGCAGCCGCGCCCGCGAGGTCCGCTGCAGAACATGGAACGAGGTGGCGATCAGAGCATTTCCACCGAAACCGAAAATCACGCCGCTGGTATGCACCGGCCGCAGCCGTCCAAAACTTGCCCAGGCTTCGTCGACGAACGTCAACTCGGGCCATGCAAGCAGCGCCGACACCCACACCCCGACGAACATGCCAATCACGGCCCAGCCCATCGCGAGCACGATGCCGGCCTTTGTTGGCTCGTCATAGTATTGGGTCAGCCGGTCGCTGTCCGGTTCGGGCTCGTAGTAGCCGCGCATAACGGTGAAGGCGCAGGCCAACCCAAAGAGCAGGATTAAGAATCCGTGGGCCTGCAGGGCGGCGTCCTGGCGGCCTGCCGCTCCGAGCGCCAATCCGGCGATCGCAACGAGAATCGAGATGACAAGAGCAATCTGGCGCTCGTTGACAGACAGCGTCGAAACCATACCGCGCTCGCTTCCCCCGATCGGATCTCCGGTTGGAAGGTTCAGTCGCCCTTCATGAAAAAATCATACGACGTTGCGCTTGCAGACGACATGTTACGCTTTGTCCCACGGCACCGTATATGAATCCGCGCCGGCTCGGGAATAACACCATTTTCCTTGCGGGTATGATCGGCCGTCGATGCTCAATCCCGTGTTCGACACGTCAATGACGGAAATGGCGCATGCCGGTGAACGCCATCGCCAGCCCCGCCTTGTCGGCGGCGTCGATGACTTCCTGATCGCGCATCGAGCCGCCGGGCTGGATGACGGCCGTGGCGCCCGCTTCGGCCGCCGCCAGTAGACCGTCGGCGAAGGGAAAGAAGGCGTCCGACGCCACCACCGATCCCACGGCCGGACTCTGCTTAAGATTCGCCTTCTCGCCGGCCTCCTTCGCCTTCCAGGCGGCGATGCGCGAGGAATCGACCCGGCTCATCTGGCCGGCGCCGATGCCGACCGTGGCGCCGTCCTTGACGTAGACGATGGCGTTGGACTTCACGTGCTTGGCGACTCTGAAGGCGAAGATCATGTCGGCCAGCTCGGCTTGCGTCGGCTTGCGCCTGGTGACGATCTTGAGCGCGCTCTCGGCGATGCGGCCGTTGTCGCGGGTCTGCAGCAGATAGCCGCCGGCGACATTGCGCACCGTCATGCCGGCGGCCGACGGATCGGGCATGCCGCCGGTCAGCAGCACGCGCGCGTTCTTCTTGCGCTCGAGCAGCTTCAGCGCCGCCTCGTCGGCGTCGGGCGCGATGGCGACCTCGACGAACAGCTTGGCGATCTCGTCGGCGGTGGCGGCGTCGAGCCTGCGATTGACGGCGACGATGCCGCCGAAGGCCGAGACCGGATCGCAGGCCAGCGCTTTGGCGTAGGCTTCCAGCAAGGTCGCGCCGCTGGCGACGCCGCAGGGATTGGCGTGCTTGATGATCGCCACCGTCGGCGCTTCGAATTCGGCGACGCATTCGAAGGCGGCATCGGTGTCGTTGATGTTGTTGTACGACAGCTCCTTGCCCTGCAGCTGGCGGGCGGTGGCGACGCCCGGCCGGTTGGAGCCGTCGACGTAGAAGGCGGCCTGCTGGTGCGGGTTCTCGCCATAGCGCAGGGTCTGCTTCAAGGTGCCGCCCACCGCCAGGGTCGGCGGGAAGGCCTCGCCGTTCTGGCGGCCGAACCATTGCGCGATGGCGGCATCGTAGGCGCCGGTGCGGGCATAGGCGCGCGCGGCGAGCTGCCGGCGCAGTGCCAGGGTCGTGGCGCCCTTGTTCGTCGTCATGGCGTCGATCACCGCCTTGTAGTCGGCCGGATCGACGACGACGGTGACGAAGTCGTGGTTCTTGGCGGCGGCGCGGATCATGGCCGGCCCGCCAATGTCGATGTTCTCGACGCAGTCGGCGAAGGCGGCGCCCTTGGCCACCGTGGCCTCGAACGGATAGAGATTGACCGCCACCAGATCGATGCCGCCGATGCCGTGCTCGCCCATCGCCCTGGCATGATCGGGATCGGAGCGGCGCGCCAGGATGCCGCCATGCACCGTCGGATGCAGCGTCTTGACCCGCCCGTCCATGATCTCGGGAAAACCGGTGTGGTCGGAAACTTCCTTCACCTTGACGCCGGCCTGGCGCAGGGCGGCGGCGGAGCCGCCGGTCGACAGGATCTCGACGCCCTGGGCGGCCAGGAAACGGCCGAACTCGACCAGCCCCGCCTTGTCGGAAACCGAGATCAGCGCCCGCTTGATCGGGGCCAGATCGGGGGCGGGAAAGGACTTGGCGGCGGGCGCGGACATGGCAACTCCGGGCGTGGAAGGCGGGCGCGCCGGATATAGAAGAACCCGCAGTCGGGAGCAACCGGGCTTGTGGGAAAGGCAGCTATTCCATCAGCCCGGTGTCTAGCAGCTTGGTCTTGAAGCCGGAGGCCTCGAGGCGGGCGATGACGTCGTCGACGTGCTTCGAATCGCGGGTTTCCATCACCACGTCGAGATCGGTCGACTTGGCCTCGACATGGCCGAACAGGCGCTGGTGCGAGACTTCCATGATGTTGGCGCCAGCCTCGCCGATCACGGCTGTGACCTTCGCCAGCAGGCCCGGCCGGTCGGGGATCTTGATGCGCAGGCGCACGATGCGCCGGTCGCGCACCAGATTGCGCATCAGGATGGAGGCCAGCAGGCGGGTATCGATATTGCCGCCGCACAGGATCAGCCCGACCTTGCGGCCGCGGAACTTCTCCGGATGCGCCAGCATGGCGGCCAGCCCGGCCGCGCCCGCCCCTTCGGCCACCGTCTTCTCGATCTCGAGGAACAGCGCGATCGCGCGCTCGATCGCGGTCTCCTCGACCAGCAGCACTTCGTCGACCAGTTTCTTGCATACCGCCAACGGCGCGGCCCCGATGTCGCGCACGGCGATGCCCTCGGCGATGGTGTCGCCGCCGACCTGCACGGGCTCGTTGCGCAGCATCTGGAACAGCGCCGAATAGCCCGCCGCCTCGACGCCTATGATGGCGATGTCGGGCTTGACCGCCTTGGCGGCGACCGCGTTGCCGGCGATCAGCCCGCCGCCGCCGACCGGTATCACCAGCATGTCGAGATCGGGCATGTCGCGCAGCATCTCCAGCGCGATCGTGCCCTGCCCGGCCATGACCAGCGGATCGTCGTAGGGATGGACGAAGACGAAGCGTTTGGCCTCGGCCAGTTCGCGGGCATGCGCCGCGGCCTCGGCAAGCGTGTCGCCCTTGAGCACGACGTCGGCGCCGAAATCGCGCGTGTGGCGGACCTTCACGAAGGGCGTGAAGGCGGGCATGACGATGGTGGCGGGAATGCCCAGCCTGCCGGCATGGTAGGCGACGCCCTGCGCGTGATTGCCGGCCGACATGGCGATGACGCCGCGCTGGCGCTCGGCCTCGCTCAGGTTGAGCAGTTTGTTCAGCGCACCGCGTTCCTTGAACGAGGCGGTGAACTGCAGGTTCTCGAACTTCACCCGCACGTCGGCGCCGGTGAGCTGCGACAGCGTGCGCGAGGCGAGGCACGGCGTGCGCTCGACCGCGCCCGCTATCGCCGCCGCCGCGGCCTCGATGTCGGAAAGGGAGATCATGGCGTTGCGCTCCGGCGTCAGACCCGCGTCAGGCCCCATTTCACGATCGCGCCGTCGGGCTGCAGGGTGCCGCTGAGCACGATCTGCTCGATGCGCTTCATCTGGCCGTTGAGGCCGAGATAGATGCTGTCGCTTATGCTGAGCGCCGCGCCCGAGCAGCGGAAGCGCCAGCCCTGGCCGTTGCCGAGCTGGATCAATGCCGAGGCGCCGTTCTGCACCAGCGACACGCGCACGTCGGGATGCAGGTGGAAGCGCACGGCGAATGGCTTGCCGCCACCCTTGACCCGCTTGCCGCCCTCGCCGGCGAAGGCGTCCTCGCCGCGCAGATCGTTGCCGGCGGCGGCGAGGTAGAGGCGGCGCTTGTGGGTGACGCCGAAATTGCGCAGGTAGCCGTCGTGCTGCGCCTCGACCCATATCGCGCCTTCCGATTCGTTGCGCGTCGAGGAGACTTTCTCCGGGCGGACGCCGAGGCTGCCGTCGGCGCGCAGCTCGGCCGAGTTGGTGTCGTCGATCACCGCGGTCGAATGCGCCGCCGTGGTGCGCTGCGCCCGCCGCCAGGCGGCATCGGCGCCGGGCAGCGCGCCGCAATTGACGATCATGCGCTCCTTGCCGATGGAGAACTCGAAGCTCAGCGTGCCGGCATGGGCATGGGCGTCGTATGGCCTCGCGGGCGGCGCGCCGGCGTCGCACAGGATCAGGGTGCCGCCGGCCGACAGGCGCTGGAAGCCGCTGTGCGGCGCATGGGTCAGCGGCTTGCCCGAGGCGCCCGAGCGCGCCAGCAGCAGATCGAGCGCGGACGGATCGCCTTCGTCGGTGTCGTTGAACAGCGCCAGCCCGCCATCGCCATGACGGAAGAAGCGCACCATCGGCGCCATGCGGTCGATCGCCGACTGCACGGCCGACGGCACCTCCTTGTGCGCCGCCAGCAGCGCGCCGCGAACGTCGATCAGATCGCGCAGCAGGGCAACCTGCACGGCCGGGCTGCGTTCGCAATGCCCGCCATCAGGCAGGACCTGGCGCTGGATCTCGCGCGTCAGCAGTTGCAGCGACGCGCCCAGCGGACCGTCGCGCTCGGCCAGCGCCAGATGGGCGTAGACCAGCCCCTTGATGCCGCGCAGCAGCG